>NZ_DLJR01000037.1:71181-135210 GCF_002484365.1 Empedobacter sp. UBA7611 | reverse complement strand
CTATGAATAAAAAAGTGACAAAAGATTTCTCAATACTTCAAAATAACTTTATCTAAATCATAACTGATTTTTTCAAGATTAATTTCTAAAATTGGTTGAACCATTTTTACAGAGTTTTAGTGGAATAAAGATAAAAGTACTCGAATAATTTGTTATAAGTTGATTATCGGTTAAATTTGTAATCAAATTGATCAGAAATTATGATTGACCAAATCAAACAATATATTGAAGAAGTAAAAAACTTCCATTCAACAAATGCTGCTGAAATTGAAGAATTCAGAATTAAATTTTTAGGAAAAAAAGGAATTTTAACGGACTTGTTTACACAGTTCAAATCTGTTCCGAATGAACAAAAAAAGGAATTTGGTCAAGTTGTGAATGAATTAAAAACATTAGCAACTGAAAAATCAACTGTTCTTAAAAATGAAATCTCAAACGAAGGGAAAACAGATTCTTCTTTAGATTTGACACGTCCAGGAGAGCCATTTACATTGGGTTCTCGTCATCCAATTAACATTACAAAAAATCGTATTATCGAGATTTTTAATCGCATTGGATTCAGCGTTTCTGAAGGTCCAGAAATCGAAGATGATTGGCACAATTTTACAGCGTTAAATTTGCCTGCACATCACCCTGCGAGAGACATGCAAGATACATTTTTCATCGAAACTGATCCAGATATTGTGTTGCGTACGCATACATCGTCTACGCAGATTCGTCATATGGAGAAAAATCAACCGCCCATGCGTTTCTTAGCGCCAGGTCGTGTTTACCGTAATGAGGCTATTTCGTCTCGTTCGCATATGATGTTCCACCAAATTGAAGGTTTATACATCGACGAAGGTGTTTCGTTTGCAGATTTGAAACAAACGTTAAGTTATTTTACAACTGAGTTATTTGGTAAATCTGAAATTCGTTTACGTCCTTCATATTTCCCATTTACAGAACCTTCTGCGGAGGTTGACGTATATTGGGGATTAGAAACTGAAACTGATTATCGTATGACAAAAGGTACAGGTTGGTTAGAAATTATGGGATGTGGAATGGTTGATCCTAACGTTTTGCGCAATGTAGATATCGATCCAGAAAAATATTCGGGTTATGCATTCGGTATGGGAATTGAGCGTATTGCGTTGTTGTTGTATCAGATTGGAGATATCCGTTTGTACACAGAAAATGATAAACGTTTCTTAGAGCAATTTCAATCAGAATTATTTTAAGATGAATAGAATATAAATAAAAAAAGGAACTCAATTTGAGTTCCTTTTTTTATTTACTACCTTTATGTAAACAAATGTTATTCATGAAAATACTCAATTCAAAACAGATAAAAGAATGGGATCAATTAACGATCAAACATCAAAATATATCCTCTTGGGATTTGATGGAGCGAGCTGTATTGAAATTGACTGAAAATATAGTGAATGATATTCCATCTAAAGAATTACCAATTATTATTTTTTGCGGAAAAGGAAATAATGGAGGAGATGGATTAGGAGTTGCAAGAGAATTGAAAAAATTAGGCTATAAAACATTGATTTATATATTGAAATCAGAGAATTATAGCGAAGATAATTTAAAGAATCAACAACTTTTGAGTTCTAATGATTTACATTTTTTTAATTTGAATGAAGAGTTACAACTTCCTGAAAATTCAGTTATTATCGATGCTATTTTCGGAATTGGAATTAATCAACCTTTGCATGATGATTGGAATTCAGTCTTCAATCAAATAGAAGAGTCAAATCCGACGCAAATTATCTCGATAGATTTGCCTTCTGGTTTTATTGCTGATTCTCCTATGCAAAAATATTTTCCGTGTTGTAAATCAAATAAAACATATACTTTTCAGGTTCCTAAATTAGGTTTATTATTTCCTGAAAATCAGATTTACACCGATGAATTTATTTTGTTAGATATTGGATTAGAACAAAATGTGAGTAATGAATTTGAGACAAATTATTATTTTATACAGAAAAATGATGTTCAGAAATTTCTAAAGAAACCAAGTCAATTTTCGCACAAAGGTACATTTGGTCATACGTTGATAATTGGTGGAAGTTTAGGAAAAATAGGTTCAATTATTTTAAGTGCAAAAGCAGCCTTGAAGACGGGTAGTGGTTTGGTAACGACTTATACTCCTCAATGTGGATTAAATATTTTGCAAACAAATTTGATAGAATCAATGAGTTTGACTGATGATTCAGAAAAACAAATTGAACATTTTCCTGAGATAAAAATTTATCAAGGAGTTGCTGTTGGAATGGGAATGGGACAACACCCAACTACAGAAGCAAATTTTATCAATTGGATTAAGAATCAACAACAACCTTTGGTGATTGATGCTGATGCATTAAATTGTTTAGCTAATCAGAAAGATTGTTTTACGTTGATTCCACAAGATTCAGTTTTAACACCGCATCCAAAAGAGTTAAAACGTTTAATTGGAGAATGGGAAAATGATTTTGAGAAATTAGAAAAAGTTAAAAAACTTGCTGTTTTTCATCAATTGACATTTATTATAAAAGGTTTTTATACTGCAGTTATTACATCCGAAGGTAAAATTTATTTCAATTCGACTGGAAATTGGGGAATGGCAACTGCTGGATCTGGAGATACGTTGAGTGGAATTATTGCGTCGCTAATTGGACAAGGTTATCATTCATCAGAAGCTTCAATTTTAGGTGTTTATTTACATGGATTGGCTGGAGATTTGGCTGTAAATAATATTCATCCACATAGTTTAATTGCGTCAAATATTAGTGATTTTATCAGTGAAGCTTATTTTTATTTGGATTCGAATTTTTGAAAAAATAACAAAAAAACGGAACTCAATTTGAATTCCGTTTTTTGTTGAATATCTTTTCTAACTTGGTTTTGTCAATCTGTTGATTGTTGACTTCTACGAAATAATCTTGTTGCCAATTTTGAGTTTTCTCCGCTTGTTTATTTTCAGGTTTTACCCAATTCGGATAAACTCTAAAACCTCGTTTTCCTTCTTTTTTAATTGAGGTTAAAATATTCTTTTCAATTAAAATTGATTTCGGAAAAATATAAAAACCTAGTTTTGAGTCTTCTTCTGTAGCAATAATGTAATAATCAAATACATCATTTTCGTCGAAAGGTTCGGTTTGTTTAGCTGTATTTCGTTTCCATAACGTTACAAATTGACCAACTTTTTTAGGCGTAATTTTCGCTTTTCTAAATTTTATAGAAAACTCATTAACATTGAAATTATAACCTATATATTCGTCACATTCTGCATCTTTTTCAAGAGTTGAAATGGATAAATTCATTGGTTTTAGAACAAAATCCTCGAATTGTTGAATAATTTCAATCATTTATTTCAATTGTTGATAAAAGTATAAATCATACGTTGGGAATAAATTTGGATAGAAAATTTTTCCTAAATCATTCAAAATAATATCAGGACGAAGAATTCCTTGTTCAAAATAATCATTAGAACCTTTTGCATTCATACGTTTGTTGTAAGCGTAGACATTTCCTTTCTTGAACGCATCAAACCAAGCATAATTTGGATAAGAAGCTTTCATTTCTGCTAAAGAATTTACGTTTGTTACATTGATCCAATAATTTGCAGATTTTCCAGCTGTATAAACTTCTTCAAACGTTAAGCTCAAACTATTTTCACCTTTTTTATCCTTGAAAATATAATTTCCTTTCGCATCATCAATCAATTTTGCTTGCAACAAATCATTTGTCGGAACGTACCAAATATCGCCATACATTGTATTCACAATTGTTGAAACATTACCTTGACCTTTGGTTTGAATGATATTTTTGATGGAGTCGTAATTATTTTTAACCGTTTCTACACGCTTTTCAGCTTCTGTATCTTTTCCGAATAATTTTCCGAAAACCTTCAAATATTCAACTTGTCCCAATGGGTTTTGCTCTTTGTATTCATCTAAATACAATACTTTTATTCCATTTTGTTCTAATTGTTGATGAAATTTTGCTAAAACAGGATTAGAACTTGCGATAATCAATTGTGGTTTATTTTTTAAGATAATTTCTGTGAATAGTTCGTTTGAATTTCCAACTTTTAAGATTGATTTATTCGCAATTCCTTCTGCTATTTTAGGATTGTAAATAAAATCTGCATCGCAAACTCCTTTGATTAAGTCAAGACTTCCTAATTGATCTAAAAACGTCACAGCAGACGAAGTTTCTACCATCACAGTTTTGATTGGCAAGTCTTTTTTATCAAATGAAATCGTATTTCCAGATGATTTTATCGTGATTGTTTCGTTGTTTTCTTCGATAGAAATATTTTTTGCAAACTGAAAAGTTGTATTTTCTTGTTCGGTTTTAACAGCTTCTTTCGACTGTTTACAACTACTAATGGCAAGAAGAATGAATGAACTTAGAATAAATTTTTTTATCATTTGGATTGAATTTAGAGGAAGCAAGTTAAGAATTCTGTCAAAATCATAAAAAAATATTTTTGTAAGCAATTGATACGTTGTAAATTAAATTATTGTTAAAAATTTTTCTCGAAAAGCTTAGGTTTTTACGATAAAAGTGCTGTATATTTGCATTCGAAAATAAGGGAAAATACTTTCAATTATTTCAAACGGCCGAGTGGCGCAACTGAATAGCGCACTTGATTACGGCTCAAGAGGTTACAGGTTTGAATCCTGTCTCGGTCACAAAAATGCTCAGCGTCAATCGTTGAGCTTTTTTTATGAATGTTAAATTCTATTGTTATCAATAAAAAAGTCCATCTACAAATTGTAAATGGACTTTTTGGATTTTTATTATTTCTTTCTGAAGTAAACTTCAACTGGAACTCCTTCAAAATTGAACTCCTTTCTCAATTGATTTTCGATAAATCGTTTGTAAGGATCTCTAATATATTGTGGCAAGTTACAGAAAAACGCAAATTGAGGCGTTTTTGTAGGTAACTGCGTTACATATTTGATTTTGATGTATTTTCCTTTTACTGCAGGTGGAGGTGTAATCTCGATAATCGGTAACAAGGTTTCGTTTAATTTACTTGTTTTGATACGACGACTACGGTTCTCGTAAACTTCGATAAATGTATCCACAGCTTTCAAGACACGTTGTTTTGTAAGAGCCGAGATAAACAACACAGGAACGTCTGTAAAAGGCGCAATACGTTTTAGAATAGCATCTTTGTATTCTTTCATTGTATTGGTTTCTTTTTCCAATAAATCCCATTTGTTGATTAAGATGACCACACCTTTTCGGTTACGTTCTGCTAAATAAAGAATATTCAAATCTTGTGCTTCAATACCACGTTCTGCATCAATTACCAAGACACAAACGTCGCATTCTTCGATTGCACGAACCGAACGCATGACAGAATAGAATTCTAAATCTTCGCTTACTTTTCCTTTTTTACGCATTCCGGCAGTGTCTACCAAAACAAATTCGTGTCCAAATTTATTGTACAACGTTTCGATAGAATCACGTGTTGTTCCTGCGATATCGGTTACAATATTACGTTCTTCACCTAATAATGCATTGATTAATGTAGATTTTCCAGCATTTGGACGACCTACGATTGTAATTTTAGGTAAACCTTCGAATGGATCAATGTGTTGTTCTTCTGTAAAACAATCTACCACATCATCTAATAATTCACCTGTTCCACTTCCGCTCATTGCAGCGATAGTGTACATTTTTTCGAATCCTAAGTTATAAAACTCATAAGAATCGTCTAAATTTTTGTTGGTATCGACCTTATTCACAACTAAGAATGTAGGCTTCTTAGTGCGTCTTAAAAGGTTGCCAACTTCCTTATCCATATCCGTTAAACCAACTTGATTGTCTACCATGAACAAAATTACATTTGCTTCATCGATAGCCAATTCAACTTGCTTGCGGATCTCTTCTTCAAAGGTATCATCTGAACCAACGACATACCCTCCGGTATCGATTACGGTAAACTCTTTTCCATTCCAATCAGATTTTCCATAGTGACGGTCACGTGTAACACCAGAAGTGTCATCAACGATAGCTTGTCTTTTTTGGATCATTCTGTTGAAGAACGTAGATTTACCAACGTTTGGTCTTCCTACAATTGCAACTATATTTGACATTCTGCAAAGGTATAATTTTTAGAATTATTTTTTACATTAATTTTTTGATTGATAAAGTATTGTAAATAAAAAAGGTTAGACAAACTCTAACCTTACTCCATTTTTATTTTACAACTTTAAGAAGTTCTTTTTCAGCAACCACTTTTCTAAGTCCAGAACTTGAGAAACGGTGGTCTCTTGAATTGTAATACAATTCGATTCCTTTTTCTTCACAATATTTACGTCCTGTGAAGTTTTTATCTTGGTATTCAATACCTAAGATACGAACATCAATTTTGAAAGATCTCAAAACATCTTCTAAATCCTGTTCTGTTGCATAAGGCACAATTTCATCGACGAATTTGCAACCTTTGAGCTGAATGTAACGCTCTACAACAGTTTGTGTCGGTTTGTTTTTTTCTGGTCGATCTAATGTTGGATCTGTTTGTAAACCTACAATCAAATAATCGCAATGTTGTTTTGCGTCTTCTAGCATTTTGATATGTCCCGCATGAAGCAAATCAAAAGCACTAAATGTAATTCCGATTTTCATAGTCAATCAGTTTAGTCTTTTATAATTAGTTTTTATTAATCTTCAGATGATCGGTTGTAATCATCTTCAATGCGAATGATGTCTTCCTCACCAAAATACGTACCATGTTGAACTTCGATAAAAATTAGAGTCTCATTACCTATGTTCTGAATACGATGTTTTGCTTTTAATGGAATAATAACGACTTCACCTGCTTTGTATTCATATTCTTTATCATCAAGTGTTACCATTGCAGTACCCTGAACAATTGTCCAAACTTCTGCACGATGATTGTGGTATTGGTAAGACAAACGCCCGCCAACATTCACTTCTATTCTCTTCAATTTATATATATCGGTGTCCTCTAATACATAGTAAGAACCCCAAGGTCTATTTCCTATTTCCATGTTTTACGCAATTTACGGAATATTTAGATGCAACTCTAAAATACTCGATGAATAAATTGTTATGTTCATTCAAAAAAAAAACCTCAAACACATGCTTGAGGTTTTATAAATGTGGTGGTGCCTCCAGGAATCGAACCAGGGACACAAGGATTTTCAGTCCTTTGCTCTACCAACTGAGCTAAGGCACCGTCATTTTGGATTGCAAATATAAGAAGGTTTGTTTATCATTTCCAAAATTATTTTTAAATATTTTCTGTTAATTTTTTAAGCAGTTGATTTTTATTCATTTATTTTTATAAAAAATTACGAATTGGTAACAAATGGAATGGTCAATCACACTTTTGCACATCTGGAATTTTATCAAAGAATGGTATTGGGTTCCGCTTACCGTCCTTTATATAATGGTGATTGTTACTATTTTGATCGAAAATCGAAACCCTACTAAAACAATTGCATGGATACTGGTGATTGTTTTTCTACCGTTTATTGGAATAATCTTATATTTTTTCTTTGGACAGAAATTTAAAAAAGATGAATTTTTTAAACGTATAGATAAGAATCATCAAAAAATCATCAATGAAAAATGGACTGAAATGGATCAATTTGTTCAAGATGATTTAGATAAAGTAAATACAAGAATAGGTTCGTTGTCACAGGTTTATCGATATTTAAATAATGCAAGAGTTGCTTATCCTGCAACAAATAATAAAGTAAAGTTGTTGACAAATGGAGAAGATAAATTCCCTCTTTTTTTAGAAGCTTTACGAGAAGCGAAAGATCATATTCATCTTGAATATTACATTTTTGATGAAGATCATATTGGAAATGAAATCATTGATATTCTGATTGAAAAAGCTAAAAATGGTGTAGAAGTTCGTGTAACTGCGGATGATTTTGGATCATCAAAACTGAATAAACATCACTCAAGATTTGATGGAACAGGTGTGGAGTTTCAGACATTTTTACCTGTTCGATTTTCGTCTTTAGCGAATTCTAATTACCGTAATCACCGTAAAATTTTGATTGTTGATGGTAAAAAAGCATTTTTAGGAGGAATTAACATTAGTGATAAATACATCAATCAAAATGGTGTAATAAGTCCAAATAATAAGATTTATTGGCGTGATACTTCTGTGATGATTGAAGGCGATTCTATCAATAGTTTGCAATTGCATTTTTACTTAAATTGGATGATGACCGAAGGCAAAAAGTATAATATTTCTGATTCAAATTATTTTTACAATTCTCAAAGTAAGATTTTTGAAGATGCTGCAACTGTTAGTTTTGGACTTTCTTCGCCTGGTAGTGATTTACATTCGGCAATGGAAGCGATGGTTCTGGCAATTACTTTGGCGAAAAAGAAAGTGCAATTGTGCACGCCATATTTTATACCAAGTGACGAATTTAAGACAGCGATGATGATTGCTGTTTCGAGCGGAGTAGAAGTGGAGTTGATTATACCTAAAAAAGGCGATTCTATTGTAGTGCAACAAGCGTCATTATCATTCCTAAAACCTTTGATGAAGCGGGGTGTAAAAGTTTATTTATACGAAAAAGGATTTATTCACGCCAAAACAATAACGGTTGATGATAAATTGGCTTTTATTGGAACAGTAAACTTAGATTACCGCAGTTTTATGATTAATTTTGAAATTACTTCTGTAATTGAAAATGAGACTTTATTAAAACAAATGAGTGCTCAATTTGATATAGATAAAGAGGATTCAGAATTATTAACGCTAGAAAAATGGGAAAATAGACCTTGGTATTACCGTGCATTTGCATCAATTTGTAGATTGTTAGCACCGATATTGTAAATATTTATTACATTCGATTTTAGATCAAGGTAATATGAAAAAGCTATCTTTATTAACAATTGGAAAAATTGCTATAGGTGCAGTTCTTGCATATGGTTTCCTAAATTTTATAGATCAACCAGATGTTATGATTGAATCTTTTAAAACTGGATTTTTAGAAGGAATCTTAGGAAAATAAAACAAAAACCTCCACATCAATTAAAGTAGAGGTTTTTGTTTTTTATTGATTTTTAAAATCTTCGATTTCTTTTCTAATTTCTTCATATCGACTTCTCAAATCGTCTGAAATATTATTCGGGATATCTTTTATTTTCTTCAATTGAAGCGAAATAAAAATAGCAAATAATCCTGATGAAATTACAGCTAATCCAAGCCAAGCTACTGCTGTTAAACCTGCTAATTGTGGAGATGATAATAAAATAAGCGAAATAACTAATCCAACAATTGCCAAAAATAACGAAACACCCCAATCTCTTACACCATAATTTTTCAGGTCGAAAGCATAACTAATTCCAGAGATTGAGCGGAATAACACTAAGAACCCAACATAATAAGCAAAAACTTCTAAGCTTAAAATAGGATTAACAACTAACATAAATCCAACAATTGTGGTGATAATTCCATACGTTAATGTCCAGCCCCAACTGTCAATTTCATCTTTATTTGAGATCGAAAAAACAATTTCCGAAATTCCAGAGAATAAAAAAGATACAGCAAAAAATACTGAAAGTGCAACATACGATGCTGTTGGAAATGCGAATGTATAAATTCCAAGTCCAACGAATAATAATCCAATGATTAATAAAATCCACCAATATTTGACAGAATTTTTGATTGATTTGTAAAAAGTACGAGCCATTTTGAAAATTGATATTTTAAATTATGCTCTTAAATTTAAGAAATTTTATAATTAAAAGCATTCTTTTTTGAGTAATTTATAATGAAATTAGATTTCTTAAAATTCAGGATTTATTTCATGCCAGAATAAAATTAAAATACCCTTAACTTTGAAGTTCGCTTAAAAATCAACGAAAATGAAGTATGGAATAGAGGCGGCTTCTATCTACGTTCCGCATATATATTTACCAATAAAAGATTTAGCAATTCAACGCAATATTGATCCTGATAAACTTGAAATTGGTTTGGGTTTAAAGAAAATGTCTGTTTTAGATGTTCATGAAGATACAGCAACTATCGCTGCGAATGCTTTGTTGAAATTAATCACAGATTTTGATATAAATCCAACTGAAATCGGACGAATTTATTTAGGAACAGAAAGCGCTTTAGATGGAGCAAAACCAACCGCAACTTATGCAGTACAATTGGTAGAATCTGTTTTGGCTAAACAATTTGGTGAACGACCTTTTAGACATACAGATGTTGTGGATATGACGTTTGCGTGCGTGGGTGGAGTAGATGCGATGCACAATTCTATCGATTATGTTCGTGTAAATCCAGCTAAAAAAGCAATTGTAATTGCAGCCGATTATGCAAAATATGGCTTAGAATCGACGGGAGAATATACGCAAGGTGCTGGTGCAGTAGCGATGTTAATCTCGAATCAACCAGATTTGATTGCGTTTGATAACAATTGGGGAATTGGAATGGAATCTGTTTTTGATTTCTTTAAACCACATCAATCAACTTCTGATGAAGCGATATTGAATGCTTTAGGAACAACAAAATCTGAAATCGAAATCTTTTCTGATGAACCCGTTTTTGAAGGGCAATATTCTAACGAATGTTATAAAAACAGAGTTAGAGAAGCTTATTTCAACTTTAAAGATGAGGCTAAAATAGAAGGTAAATTGTACGAAAGTTGGCGATATATTGCTTTTCACTTGCCTTATGCATTTCAAGGAAAAAGAATGTTTTCGGATGTTTTTGCATTAGAAAATGATCAAGATAATTCGAATGATAACTTGAAAGTTGTTTCAAAATCGGATGAATATAAAGCCTTAATCAAAGAAAAAGTAGAACCAACTCAACGTGCTTCTTCTGAGATCGGAAATATGTACACAGCTTCAGTTTTTACAGCATTTTTATCGGCTCTACAAGTAAGCGCAGATAGCAATGAAGAATTAAATGGAAAAACAGTTGGTTTTATTGCGTATGGTTCTGGATCTAAATCGAAAGTTTTTCAAGGACAAATTGGTGAAGGTTGGAAGAATGTGATGAATAAAATGGATTTGTTCACTTATTTAAATAAAAGAGAAGCGATTTCTTTTGAACAATACCAAAATCTACACAATAAAAATCTGAAAACATCTATTAATGATTCGAAAGGTTTTGCCTTAGATCGCATTGAAACTGAAATTCCAGATTTGAAAGGTGCAAGATATTATACTTTTAAAGGATAAAACATAAAAAAATCCGCTCATTGAGCGGATTTTTTATACTATTTTCTGCTTCCATTTCCCTCGTTTAAAGAGAATAAATGCTAAAATTGCAATAAACGTTTCCGAAACAGGAATTGCAATAAATACGCCTTCTTCTTTCAAATTGAAATGATAAGAAAGTACATAAGCTAACGGAATTTGAAATAACCAAAATCCAACAAAATTGATTATCGTTGGTGTCATTGTATCGCCCGCGCCGTTAAAAGCATTCATCATTACCATTCCAATTCCGTATAATAAAAAACCAGTTGCCAAAATGTACATTCCTTCTTTTGCAACAAGTTTGATATGCGCTTCTGTTGTAAATATCGAAACTAAATAATTACTTAATCCATAGAATATAACACTTACAATCAACATATAAATAATGTTGAATTTCATTGTCATTAAAACAGATTTTTCTGCTTTTTCTGGATCTTTATTTCCTAAGTTTTGACCAACTAAAGTTGCCGCAGCATTGCTCAATCCCCAAGCAGGTAACATAAAAAACATCATCAGTCGTAAAGCTGTTTGATAACCAGATGAGGCAATTTCTCCACCAGATTGAGCAACAATTCGCGCAAGAATAATCCAACTACAACTAGCAATAATGTATTGTACAATAGCTGGTACTGCAATTTTTACAATATTGATAATTAGTTTAGATTTTGGAACGAAATAACTCCATTTGATTTGAATTAATGAATCTTTTTTCGTTAAACCATACAATTGATAAACCACACCACCACTTCTACCAATTGCAGTAGCTAAGGCTGCTCCTTCTAATCCCATTTCAGGAAAAAAGAACCATCCGCGAACAAGAATTGGACACAGAATAATATTTATTCCGTTAGCTAACCACAAACTTTTCATCGCAATTGCTGCATTTCCAGCACCACGAAAAATTCCGTTAATCAAGAATAATAACACAATTGATAAACAACTTGCCATCATTATTTTAGTGAAATTCTTTCCGTATTCAGCAGCTTGTTCGGTTGAGCCCATCCATATTAATAAATCTTTTGCGAATATAAATCCGAAAATACTCAACAGAATTGTAATGATTATCGATAATAAAATTGCTTGCGAAGCACTTTCCGAAGCTTTTTCGGGTTTCTTTTCACCAATTCTTCGTGCAATAATGGCAGTTGCAGCCATACTTATTCCTATTGAAATCGAATAAACAATTGTTAATAAAGATTCTGTAAGACCAACGGTTTGTATGGCGAAAGCGCTTTCTTTTAAATGTCCTACAAAATATAAATCGACCAATGCAAAGACAGATTCCATCACCATTTCGAACATCATCGGAATTGCTAATAGAAAGACTGATTTTTTGATTGGTAACGCGGTTAAATCTAAGTTTTCGCTTGAAAAAGATTGTTTAATTAACGAAAAAATAGACCCAATTTTGGCTGTTAAAGACTTTTCTACAGTCATTTTTTTGGTTTTTCAAATTAAAAATACTTGATAAATTTTTAAATCAAAATGAATTTAACGTTAAGTTGCCGCGAAGTTGTAAGTATTCATTTCAATTAAAATCTGAGAGGATTTTGCCCAAAAATAAATCATTTTTTTCAATACCAATTTATCTTTTTGATTTTATTATCTTTACCAAAATAGCTATACTAAGAAGAAATGAAAAAAACTGCTTTTATTTTATTTAATGTTGCCCTTATGGTAGGAGTGAATGCACAGAGTTATAAGAAAAAGTATCCAGATACAAAAAAAATTGATCATGTTGATACGTATTTTGGAGAGAATGTACAAGATCCATATCGTTGGTTGGAAGACGATTTGTCTGAGGATACTAAGAAGTGGGTAATCGAACAAAATAAAGCAACTTATGCTTATTTGAATGAGATTCCTTTACGCACGCAATTGAAAAAATCGTTGACAGATATCTGGAATTACGAGAAAATTTCGACTCCTTTCAAAGAAGGAGATTATACGTATTACTACAAAAATGATGGTTTACAACAACATTCAGTTTTGTATCGTAAATTAGGTGAAAACGGAACGGAAGAAGTTTTTTTAGATCCAAATAAATTCTCGAAAGATGGTTCTGTTTCGTTGGCTGATGTTAGCTTTTCTAAAGATGGAAGCTTAGTTGCCTATTCTATTTCAGAAGGTGGATCGGACTGGAGAAAAGTAATTGTTTTGAATGCAAAAGATAAAACACAAGTTGGAGAAACATTGATTGATGTTAAATTCTCTGGAACAGCTTGGAAAGGAAACGACGGTTTCTACTATTCGTCTTATGATAAACCAAAAGGATCTGAATTATCTGAGAAAACAGATCAACACAAATTATATTACCACAAATTAGGAACAGCTCAGAAAAAAGATCAATTGATTTTTGGAGGAGCAGAAACACCTCGCCGCTATGTTGGTGCTTATTTGACGGATGATGAGCGTTTCTTAATTATTACAGCTGCAAATACAACAACTGGAAATGAGTTGTATTATCAAGATTTGTCTCAAGCAAATAGTCCAATCAAAACGATTGTGAATAATTTTGACACAAATACTTCTGTGATTGATAATGATGGGGAAACTTTCTACATTTTTACAAATAACAAAGCTCCAAACAATAAAGTAGTTAAAGCCGCTATTTCTGATTTGAGCGAAGCTGCTTGGAAAACAGTTATTCCAGAAACTGAAAATGTATTATCTGTTTCTACAGGAGGAGGTTATTTATTTGCTAAATACTTAAAAGATGCAATTTCGGTTGTAGAGCAATACAAATATGATGGATCAAAAGTTCGTCAAATTACATTGCCTGGAGTTGGTTCTGCATCAGGATTTGGAGGGAAAAAATCAGAGAAAGAAATCTATTTCGGATTTTCAAATTATATCACACCATCTACAAGCTACAAATACAATGTAGAAACAGGTTCTTCGGATGTTTACATTAAACCAAATGTGAAATTTAATTCAGATGATTACATTTCTGAACAAGTTTTTTATACGTCAAAAGATGGGACAAAAGTTCCGATGATTATTACGTATAAAAAAGGATTAAAGAAAAATGGTAAAAATCCTACAATCGTTTATGGATACGGCGGATTCAATATTAGTTTAACGCCAGGATTTAGTCCGGCAACTGCTGCTTGGATTGAAAATGGTGGAGTTTACGCTGTTCCAAACCTACGTGGAGGAGGAGAATACGGTAAAAAATGGCACGATGGAGGTCGTCAATTCAATAAATTAAATGTTTTTAATGATTTCATTGCTGCTGCAGAATATTTACAGAAAAACAATTACACTTCACCAGATTTTACTGCATTATCAGGAGGATCTAACGGAGGATTATTAGTTGGAGCAACAGAAACAATTAATCCAAAAATAGCAAAAGTAGCATTGCCTGCGGTTGGTGTTTTAGATATGTTACGTTATCATACATTTACTGCTGGTGCAGGTTGGGGCTATGATTATGGAACAGCTGATGATAGTAAAGAAATGTTCGAGTATTTGAAAGGATATTCACCAGTTCACAATGTAAAAGAAGGAACATGTTATCCTGCTACATTAGTCACAACAGGAGATCATGATGATCGTGTCGTTCCTGCGCATTCGTACAAGTTTGCGGCTAATTTACAAGCGAAACAAGCGTGTGATAATCCAGTTTTAATCAGAATTGAAACGAAAGCTGGTCACGGAGCAGGTCGTTCGACAGAAGTTGTGATCAATGAAACAGCTGATAAGTATGCCTTCACTTTGTGGAACATGGGAATCAAAAAATTGAAATAATTATAATTTAATTCATTCAAAACCATCTGATTATTCAGGTAGATTTTTTAATTTTATAGGGTTAAAAATTTTAAAAATAATGAACACAAAAACATACGCAGCGTTTAATGAAACTGATCCATTAGCGCCACACACAATAGAACGTCGACATTTACATGCGAAAGATATTTTTATAGATATCGAGTATTGTGGAGTTTGTCACAGCGATATTCATACAGCGAAAGGCGATTGGGGAAAACCAAATTATCCAGTTGTTCCAGGGCACGAAATTATTGGTCGAGTAAAAGAAATTGGTTCTGATGTAACAAAGTTTAAAGTTGGAGATTTGGTTGGAGTAGGTTGTATGGTAGAATCTTGTCAACATTGTCATTCTTGCGACGAAGGTTTGGAGCAGTATTGTGAAAATGGTTTTACAGGAACGTACAATTCTAAAAACTCGAAACATGGTGGAATCACTTACGGTGGTTATTCAGAAAACATCGTGGTAGAAGAAGATTTTGTGCTTCACGTACCCGAAAATATCGATGTAAAAGCTGCTGCGCCATTGTTGTGTGCGGGAATTACAACGTGGTCGCCTTTGCGTCACTGGAATGTAAAATCGGGCGATAAAGTTGGTGTAATCGGTCTTGGAGGTTTGGGACATATGGGCGTTAAATTTGCAAAAGCAATGGGTGCACATGTTGTAATGATTACAACATCCGAATCTAAAGGTGAGGATGCAAAGAAACTTGGAGCTGATGAGGTTTTGATTTCGAAAGATGCAACACAAATGAAAGCGCATGCAAATTCATTTGATTTTTTATTGAATACAATTCCTGTAAAACACGATGTTAATCCATATTTACAATTATTAAAATTAGATAAAACAATGTGTATGGTTGGAGCTATCGAGCCTTTAGATGCTGTTCACGGAGGTTTATTGATTATGAAACGTCGTAATTTGGCAGGATCTTTAATTGGAGGAATCAAGGAAACACAAGAGATGTTAGATTTTTGTGGAGAACATAATATTGTGTCTGATGTCGAAATGATCGATATTCAAAATATTAATGAAGCATACGAGCGAATGATGAAATCTGATGTGAAGTACCGTTTTGTGATTGATATTAAATCATTGAAAGAATCTTAATCTTAGATATAGAAACAAAAAAATCCGCTTAACGAGCGGATTTTTTTTTGAGTTTTTAAGTTCTATTTCGCAACAGAATCTTTTGTTGTTCCTGCTGGATTTACAGTTTTCGAAGAATCTACCGTAACTCCTTCTACAGAATCTGCCGAAGGAATTTCTGCTTTTTCAACATTTACAGAATCTTCAATAACTGTTGTTGGTTCTCCTACACTTGTTGGTTCTTGTTTACAAGAAATTGCTGTGAAAGAAATCGCTGCGAAAGCGAATAACGCTAATTTTTTCATTTGATTTTTTTGTTTAATCTATTCTACAAATTATTTTTTCTCTGTTGTTGTAGTCTTAGTTGTTTCAACTTTTACAGGAGTTTCTTTTACAACTGCCGAATCTTTGATCACAACAGAATCTTTTCCTACAGAGTCAATTTTTACAGAATCTTCGATTGTTGTAATCGTGTCATTTTTTACTTCTGTTTCAGTTTTTGTTTCTTTCGATCCAAATAAATTACAAGATGTTAGACCAAATGAAGTTCCGATTACTCCTAATACGATTACGTTTAATGCTAATTTTTTCATAACTTTAATTTTTGATATGTTTAATTGATTTTTTGTTTTTCTTGATTTTTTCAATCATTTTGTTGAACCAAAGTTAAGCAGACATCAAAGTTTTTTGAAGCAAAATAGTTGTAAGATGATTGTAATCCAATCATCTAATATTCAACAAATGTTTTACAACAAAAGAAATCATTTAACAACGCATTAATAAAGAAATACAACTCAACATATCAAAAAAATTATTTTATTTGTAGTTGTATTAAAAGACAATTTGTAAAATCGAAATTATTTTACAAAATACTGAAAACCAACTTTATAAATTTTATTTTTTGAGCAAATTTACAGATATAGAAATTTTCGAAATTCTGAAAAAAACGATTTCAAATCGATTTTTGGAAGAAAATTCTGCTCAATCCGAAAATATCTCCGATTGGAAGGGGCAAGAAATTACATCTTTTCAAGACGATTTATTCAATAAAACCAGATCTACTGTTAGTGAAAAATGGTTTTATACGTATTTTAAGTCAGATTTTAAGAAACTTCCGCGTATTGATATGCTCAATCTTTTGGCGCAATATTGTGGATATAAAAATTGGGCACACTTTCTTAATGTTCAGAAAATCGAACATTTTGGTCCAAATAAGACTGAAGAATCGACGATTGAAGCAACAGAAAACGAAAATTTTTCATCACAACATATAATTCCTGAAGAATCTGAAGTAGAGATTCCAGTAGATGTTAAACCATCAACAGAAAAAGAAATAATTCAGGTAAAAGAGAAAGTTGCTAAAACAAAACCTAAGCTAAAATTGATTTCAATAATAGCAGCTGCAGTTGTTTTGTTGAGCGGAATTGGCGCAACTATTTATTTTTCAATTTTTGGTCAGCGAGAATATGAATTTTGTTTTGTAGATTCGGATAGACAAGCTGCAATTACCAATTCTGTTGAGGTTACAATTATTAGAGATGGTTTTACACCACTTTATTTATCGACCAAAACAGGTTGTATCAAATTTGAATCGCAAAAAGATACAATCAAGATGTTTGTGAGTTCGCCTTACTATAAACAAGATACGTTTAAGGTTAATTTGCATCAATATAATCAGCCTGAAAAGCTATTGTTAGAGCCAGATGATTATAAGATTATGCTGTATTATTATTCGAATTCAGCAAAAGATTTGAAACAACGAATTTCTAAGCTAAATCAAATGATTGCGGATGATGCGTTGATTTATCAAGTGTATGACAATGATTTTTTTGGTGTAGAGATTCTTTCGAAACAACAATATATCAATTTAGTTACAATGCCTACGACGTCATTAAAGAATTTTTCTTTGATCGAATCGGAAAGGAAAAATGGAAAAATTGTGAAATTAAAATTTAAAATCCAACAAGATGAGAACGATAAGTAAAATAGTTCAGTTTAGCATGATATTGCTGATGAGTGTTTGGATGATATTTTCGTGCAAAGACGATAAATATAAAGGAGATTACAACCCAGAAGCGATAAAAGGTTACAAAAACGAGGCATCGACTGTAAGTAGTAAAATGGATTCTGTAGAAGCTGTAAATTTTATTGCAAAGCAGAAATTGCGTGAGTTTTTTGAGCTTTCGGCGTTGGCATCTAATACCAATGATACGGTTGTTGATAGCTTGTTGAGAGATCAATTGTTGTCTTATTTTCCTAAAAAAGATACGACCGAAATATTTTCGTTATTGAGAGAGCTTCGTTCGAAAAAAGTAACATTTACTTCCGTTTCTAAATTTGCAATTTTACCAAAAGATTCGATTACACCAGACTCTATCAAGCGAATTGCGTATACAATTAATTATTTCAATTCAGATAAAAAGTTAATCGAAACCAATAATCATGTTGGTGTATTTGTGCTAAAACAAGAGCCAATCAAATTTCAACGAGAGTTTAAATTCTATTTCAGAACATTAAATGAGAAACAAGACTCGATTCAGAAAGATTCAATTCCATCTGGAGTAATACAAAAATCAAGAGGAAAATCGCCGAAATAAGCGTCTTCAATATATTCGATAGGTCTAAAATAAGTTAGACCTATTTTTTTTGAATCAGGTCTACATCTTGCCAAAAATTTATCATAATATCCGCCACCGTATCCGACGCGATTTCCTTTTTTATCGGCAACAAACATTGGAATAAAAATAATATCAATAGCTTTAGAATCAATTTCTGAATACTGAGTGGGTTCTGGAATTTGAAGTGAATTTAATACCGTTTCGAAACTTTTTTCGACTTTACAATTAATCATATCATTGCCAACAACCAAAGGCAAAACCACATCTTTTTGCTGTTGAAATAGCCAATTTATGATTGGATAAGTATTGATTTCGTTATTTTTTTCGATAGGTAAGAAAATATGAAATGTCTGATCTGTAGAAAAATCTAACTGTTTGATGTGTTCAAAAATTTGCTCACTCAAGTCATTCACTTCTTCTTTAGTGAATAATTTTCTCAACGTTCGATAATATTTTCTAGCTTCAGATTTAGTCATTTCTTCGTAGTTTAATACGAAGTTAAGATCTTACTCAATAATATTATAATTTAAAGAAGTTTTTGTTTTGAGTTTATCCATTTGTTTTTTACTCGAAAAAGCATTTTTCAAAAGTTCTTTTGATAGACCTATTTTTTTAGAGAAATCGTTAAAAGTATCCTTTTTGTAATCAAATTCATCTTTCCACGTATAACCAGGTCGTATGTAACAATAGGTATAATTATAAACTAAACTTTCTACGTTTGTTGCGTTTACTAATTCATCGTAAGTTGAAGTTGCTAATAAAGTCATTTCTCTATTCTTTGATTCAGTTTTAATTTCTCTCAAAACCGAATCATAGCTATCTTTCAGGCTCGAAATATCTGTATCTTGATATTCGGTATCACCCATGCTTTTCATTGGACGAATTTGGAGAATATTTGGTTCATATTGTCCATACATCGCAAAGAAATCCATCAATTCCAAGAAATTATCTTTATTGAACGTATAATTGATTCTTAAAATAAGATTCGGATTATTTTTCTTTTCTTCATAAATTGCTTGTAAAGCTTCGTGAAATTTATCGAAAGAAGCTTTTCCCATAAAGTTTTCGTAAGCTTCTTGATGTACACCATGCAACGAAATAGTGAATTCATTCAATCCATTATCCACAAGTTCTTTTACCTTTTCTTTGGTTAACAAATTTGCATTCGTTGTAAGCGATATATAAGGAACCTTATGTGCTTTTCCTAACGAAACAATTTGCGCTAGATCTTTATACAAAGTAGGTTCTGTACCGCAACCAATTTGCAGTTTAAGAGCTCTGCCAAACATTTTATCAGCTAAAATTGATAAATCTTCTTTTGGAAAAATACCTTTAGTTTTCTTTACATAATTTTCATCTGTAAAATAACACATTTTGCAACGTAAATTACAAGCCATCACAGGATCAAAATTGACAGCAATATATCTTTGATTTGTTTTATGCAAAAGATACATTCCTAAAAATTTTATCCGATGATTTTTAATTAACCAATTTAATTTTAAAAGCTTATAAACGTTCATATCTTAATAGTGTAATTTGATTCTTACAAATATACTTTAAAACGAACGCGATGAAGAATTATTTCTTTTTCTTTGAAAGAACTTAATTGTAATTATTTTAAGAAAAATACGACAAAAATAAAACAAACGATTGCCATAAAAAGCAATAAGTTTATTGGTTTTACTTTCATTTTACTAAATATAGACTTTTTGTAAGTTTTGTGAATTCTTTTCGGTTTAGACATTTTCAATTTCATTACTAATTCTACAATATAGATGCAAATTTCTTAAAAAGGTTGCTTGTAAAAAAGTTAAAAAACACAACTAACAAGTATACTTCTGTGTCTCAATTAAATAAAAAATGTTTAAAAAATGCTTTCAGATTCTGAAAGCATTTTTTAAAGTTATCAACCAAACTTTTTCATTCTTTTTGCAGCCTCGTCCAACCAAGGTTGATAATTGCAATGTTTTTGTATTGCTTGATAAATTCCGTTGCTATTCGGATCTTTTGGATCAAGTTCATAAATTAATGAATTAATAAATCCATTTTTTATCGATTGACTTTTGATGTTTTCCAATAAAGCATCCGCAGAAAGACCTTGATATAATTTTTCTTGTAAGTTTGTTAAGACAATATTGCGGTAACTCTGATACGTTCTATAATCCTCGTCATTATCTAAATCGATTTCATCTAATTCTGTCAAAAAATTAACAGGTAATTGCTGAGAAGCAGGATTGTAATATGTGTACGAATCCTTGTACATGTACAACAAATTGATAAAATCGTAATTTAAATTCGTTTTTTCTGTTTTGATGAACGAAGAATTAACTTCTAATTTTTCTAAATTTTCGAAAACTTTTTGATGAAACTTTTTGATTTGATTTTTGAAATCTGGCGGAGCAAGTTTAAATAATTCGGTATGTTCAGTTAAGAATTTATCCGTTTTAAAACTTTTGTCAACCAAATAATTGTTTCGATTTTTTCCTATTCCAGAGAATTTGAAATTATTCTCCAAATGTTTTAAATCTGTATTTAGAATCAAACTATCACCTGGAATCAAATAAATTGTAAACTCTTCGCGCTCGATAGAAAGTGTCTTATAACCTTCGTCAACTAACTGAACTGTATCCGAAAAGTTTCCATCAAAATCTAAAGCAAAAGCTTTTTCACGATTATTCAATAATAAGTAAATGCTATCTGTTTGCGCATTTGCGATTCGTCCACTAAAGTAGACAAGTTCACCTTTTTCTTTTTTAGGTGAACAACTGTAAATTGTAATTAAAATTAGTGGGAGAAATCTCCACAACGTCTTCATTTTCATTTTTCTCTCTGCCTCACAAAAGTAGAAAATTATTCTTCGTTTTGATGAATTTCGAAGTAAGAATCTATCTTAAAATTTTCTGGTTTATTTGCTGCCGCAACCGCCAATTTATCAGCTTCTTCGTTCCAATGATGTCCAGCATGACCTTTTATCCATTGAAATTTTACGCGATGAATTTTATAAACCTCTAAAAATCTTTTCCACAAATCAGCATTCTTCTTTCCTTTGAAATTCTTTTGCACCCAACCAAAAACCCAACGTTTTTCCACAGCATCTACCACATATTTAGAATCCGTCACAATAGTAATCTCCGTGTTGGTGAACTTTAGCGTTTCCAAAGCCGTAATAACCGCTAGCAATTCCATTCGATTATTGGTTGTTAGTCGAAAACCTTGAGAAATTTCTTTTTTGACTTTTTTCTCGGTTTCCAACAAAATACAACCAAATCCTCCTGGACCAGGATTTCCCAACGACGAACCGTCTGTATATGCTACAATCGCCATGTTTTATGGTTTGTAATTTAATATTGTATCAATTGTTTGACGTGCAACAAAGTGATAATTTGGACGCGCATCTTTATAGATATTCTTCGCTAAATCTAATTGATTAGACTCTTTCAATGCTAAATACAAAGGCTCTAAAAATTTACGACGACCAACATTTACCAAGAATTCTTTCGCATTTGTGTTGACTTTATCGTAATGCATTAAAAATGCTTTTTCGAACCAAGCACATTCAATTTCTGGATTTTTTGAATTTGTAAAATCATAAATAGCATCCAAATAAGCTAAATCTTCTTTTGTGTTTTTAGTCGTATCAATTTGACGAATAAAATGAACCCATTCGTTTGTAGATTTCGTAGATATCGCCACTTTTTTTGGTGCAACTTTATTTCTTCCGTTTGTAATATCTTGCTGTAATTGTGCTTCTGCTAAATCGAATAATTTTGAAGTAGGTTTTTTCAAATCTTTTGGCCAACCTATGTTATAAATCCATTCTTGAACAAAAGAATCGTCTCCATTTGTCAAATTAGCTTTCAAATATTCGACAAATTTTTCTGTAGTCATTGTTTGGAAAGCGTGCGAAGAAAAATATTGATTCAAGAATTTATCAAACTTTTCTCGTCCATATTTATCTTCTAACATTTTCAAAAATAAATAACCTTTATCGTATGGAACATCAGAAAAAGCATCATCAGGATTTGCTCCTTTCATGTTCACTTTTAATGAAGTATATTTTTCTGGAATATTTTTCATCGACGTTTCCAAATCTTGAAAACCGATTACCGAAATCATATCCGCATAATCTTTTCCTTCTAATTCTTCCATGATTCGACGCTCAAAATAAACTGTAAATCCTTCGTTCACCCAGAAATCATCCCACGTAGAATTCGTTACTAAATTTCCAGACCAAGAATGAGCCAATTCGTGTGCAATCAAATTTGTCATCGAACGATCACCTACAATTGCAGTTGGCGTAGCAAACGTTAAACGCGGATTTTCCATTCCACCAAAAGGAAACGAAGGCGGTAAAACCAATACATCAAATTGTTCCCAAGGATATTTTCCGTACAATTTCTCGGCAGCAGTTACCATTTTTCCCATATCGGAAAATTCCCACGCAGCAGCTTTTAACAAACCAGGTTCTGCATAAACACCCGTTCTGTTGTCGATTGATTGATATTGTACATCTCCAACAGCCAAAGCAATCAAATAAGGTGCAATTGGTTGTGGCATTTTGAAGGTGTAAACACCTTCGGTATTTTTTTCTTTCGGATTGATTGCACTCATCAAAGGCAACAAATCTTTTGGTGTTTTTACTTTCGCATCGTACGTTAAACGAACACTTGGTGTATCCTGAATTGGAATCCAAGAACGTGTTAAAATTGCTTGTCCTTGAGACAATAAAAACGGATGTTTTTTATCGTGTGTTTGTTGCGGATTTAACCATTGTAGAGCATTTGCATCAGGCGAAGTTTTGTAGAAAACTTTTACAATTGTATCATTTGGCGTAACATCAATGATTAAGGCTTGACCTTTAATAGAATCTTTTTCCCCTAGTTTGTATGTTGTTTTTTTTCCATTCGCTAATAAAACTGAATCAATTGTTAACTTTTCGGTATCTAAAATCAATTGTTTTGCTTGATTATTTTCGAATGTATAAGCCGCCGAACCTTTGATTTGATGCGTATCGAAATCAGTTTCGATATCTAAACTCAAATGTTTGATGCGAGCTTTATCTAAATCAGAAAAAGTTTGATTATCCTTTGCTTCAATTTCTGTGTTAGAAGTGATTTGTTTATTGCAACTAACCGCCGTTAAAGCCGTTCCTAATGCGATATAAACTAAATTTTTCATTGTTCTAAATCTTTTAAAATCATGTTGTAAGCAGCTTCTTTCAAAGCAGCTTTATCGTTTTTTACATTCAAATCTTTCGTTTCGAAAGTCGTCAATAATCGAACTTTGATTTTCCCTGGATATCCTCGAAACCAATTGAATGGAAACATTTTATTAACACCGTGAATCGCCAAAACAGCCAAAGGTGTTTGTGTTTCAATCGCAATGTTAAACGCTCCATCTTTGAAAGGATCCAAATAAATTTTGAATTCTTTGTCGTTTGTAACGCCGCCTTCAGGAAAAATAAAAATACTCAGATTTTTGTCTAACTTTTTCTTTGCTTCTGGATAAACTAGTGCTTTACTACGTACACTTTTTCGGTCGACAGGGATACAAATTCGTTCGAATATTCGTCCAAAGATAGGGATTTTAAGCAATTCTGCCTTGCCAACAAATACGATAGGATGATGTTTTAGAATCGTCAACATCAACATAATATCCATCACCGAAGTATGATTAGCTATAAAAACATAATTTTCTTTCGGATCGAGTGGAACAAGTTTTTTGTAATCTATTCTGAATCCTGTTCCATACAACACAAATTTGCCCCAATATCTAATTAACGGATAAATATATGGGAATGTTTTTTCGAAACTTGCCAAAGGTAGCACGATAAAAACACCAATTGTTAGGACATAAATTGAGGCTAATAAAATCATCCAAATGCGCCAAATAAGGACGAAAAAACCTGTGATGTATTTCATTGAGTTGGTTTAGTTGGGTAAAGATAAGGTGTTTGGAGAATTTTAACCAAGTCTTTTTATTATCTTTATAAGATGAGAAATAATTTACTTTTTATACTAATCATTTTATCGTCAAGTTTGTTGTGTGCTCAACAAATCTATAATTATGATTATACCTGTAAAATTCGCGATTACAATTTTATACCTCAAATGTATAATGAATATCCATTCAACAAGACGAAGAAAATTGTTTTTGTAGAATATAATTATGGAATTTTGGCTTTTGAACCAAAAGATAAAAATGACACTATTGCTCAAAATAAATGGAAGATTTTTGCAGAAAAACGTTCAAAATTTTATGACTTTATGCGAAAAAGAATATCTTTTGATTCAACTCTTTATAAAAACCCAATTCAGCTTTCAGAAAATCAGATAAATGAATTGAAAACGATTATGGTGAATTATCAGGAAAATATGAAAGGTAAAAATTTTTCTGTTAGTAAAACAGGTTGTGGTTTTCAACCTGATAGTTCTATTTTATTTTTAGACGAAAATGATTATTTGATAGAAGATATAACTTTGTGTCATAGTTGTAAAGAAATAGAAGTCCTAAATCAAGATAAAAGAAATTTCGAACTTATCGGTTATCCTTGTGATACTCAATTTGAATTGTATGATAACTTTTTTATTAATCTTTCAAAAACCTCAAAATAGCTTCATTCAACACTTTTGGCTGTTCGAAAGGAACATAATGTGTCGAATTTGGAATAATCAATAACTCTGATTTTGAAATATTTTGTTGAATTTCTTTTGTATGACTCTCTTTTACTTCATCTTTTTCACCAGCAATAACCAATACAGGATTTTGAATTTTATTTAATTCATTTTTTGTGATATTTGGTTCATTTAACATTAAGTTGATTAAACGTAAATTGGTATTTTCGGAAGGCTTATTTGCTAAACTTTTCAAACTCCCAATCAGTTCTTCGCTTACTCCATTTGGATTAAGAACTGCTCCAATAGTTACAATTTTATTAACTAATTCAGGATATTTAGAATTAAAAATTAAAGCTGTATTTCCACCATCACTCCAGCCAATAAGATTGACTTTCTTTAGATTAAATTTTTGAATGATTTGAAGTAAATCGTTTGCAAATTCTTCGTAAGTGTAAGGTGTATGTGTCAAATCGGTACTTCTACCTTGTCCGCGCGTATCAAGAACAATTACTCGATAATGCTTCGCAAAAAATGGAATTTGTTGATAAAAATCCTCAATACTTCCATTATTTCCGTGCAAAAATATCAAAGGCTCACCTTCTCCATATTCTTCATAATAAATCTTCGCATCGTTTATATCAACATATTTTCCTGACTTATTTTTTCCGTAAATCGACCTTTTAGCTTTCTCTTTATGCTGATAGTATGAAATCAATTCTTGTGTTTTTGTATCAATTTCTTCAGACTTTTCTTCATTTATAGTTAATTTATCTTTTGAGTATAAAACTTCTAAGTTAGCGATAAAAACTCCTGCAGAAGCTTCCCAATTTCCTTGACTTTGATACCTAAACAACAAGTCTTTTCCTAAAGATTTCTTAGCAGAAATACCAAAAACAAAATCTTCTTGATCAAGTTTTTTATAACGAACTAATTGTAATGTTACAGCAATTTGCTCTACATTTTTGAATCGAAATTTATAAGGAGTTAAATCAATTTTTTGCCATGCAGTTGTAGAAGTTTTATAAATAATATTCTCATCTAAAATAGATTCTACGGGTAATCCATTTTTGACTGAATAAATATTAACTTTCAGCGTAATTTCTTCAAATTTTGAACTTGGAATAATATGAAAGTTAAATGCATTTAGTTTTGTATTTTGGTAAATTTCAAAAATATTTCCTTGTTCAATTGTAGGTACATTTTCATCAAACATTTTAGAAAAAGTAAGCATTGGACGAGTTTTTTGACCAATTATTTTTTCTTTCATTTTTTCAGATTTAACAATAACTTCAGCTAATGAAACTTCTTTTTCCTTTAAAATTATAACTGAGTTTTGTTGAATTTCTTCAATAGATTTCGAAACTTCTTTATAACCAGCTGCATCAAAAATTAAATGACTTTGTGTGAAATTTTCTGGAATTTCGATTGAAAATAGACCATTTTCATCTGTAATAGCTCCAACTTCTGAATTTTTTATTCCAATCGAACAATAAGGTATAGCTAAATTATTACTGTCTTTTACACTTCCTTTCAATTGAATTTGAGCTTGAAGAATTGTACAAATTGTTACGATTAATATAAAAAAATAGTTGCGCATATTTTATTGTTTTTGTTTATAAGACGAATTGTTTTTAAAAAGGTTACATGACAAGATAGATAATTATTTCTTAAAATTTTTCTGCTACAACGTTATCGCAATAATATTGATTTTGAGATGAATTTGAAATGATTAAATTTGTTAAGGAAAGAATACTAAAAATATTATGGCTTTAAATACAATCAATCCAACAACTACAAAGGCTTGGAATGCGTTAGAGAAACATTTTCAAACGATTCAGCATACATCAATCAAAGAACTATTTGCTCAAAATTCAAATCGTTTTGAAGAATTTTCGATTCAATATCCTTCATTATTAGTGGATTATTCGAAAAATAGAATCAATGCAGAAACGATTCAACTTTTGGTTGATTTGGCGAAAGAAATGGATGTTGATACTGCAATTCAGCAAATGTTTGAAGGAGATGTCATCAACGTAACAGAAAAACGAGCTGTTCTGCATACAGCTTTACGCAATCGCTCTAATGAAGAAGTTTTGGTTGACGGAAAAGATGTGATGCCTCAAATTAATGAGGTGTTAGATCAGATGAAATCTTTTTCGGAAAAAGTAATTTCGGGTGAATGGAAAGGTTTTTCAGGGAAAGAAATTACAGATGTTGTCAACATCGGAATTGGTGGTTCGGATCTTGGACCTGTGATGGTGACAGAAGCGTTGAAACATTATAAAACTCGTTTAAATATTCATTTTGTTTCGAATATTGATGGAACGCATTTAGCAGAAACTTTTAAAGAAATAAATCCTGAAACAACCTTATTTATTGTTGCTTCAAAAACATTTACAACGCAAGAAACGATGACAAATGCGTTTTCTGCAAAAGAATGGTTTTTGAATTCTGATGCACAAGAAGCTGATGTTGCGAAACATTTTGTGGCATTATCAACAAATGCAGAAGGTGTTGCAAATTTTGGAATTGATACGGCAAATATGTTCCAGTTTTGGGATTGGGTTGGTGGTCGTTATTCATTGTGGAGTGCAATTGGTTTGAGCATTGCTTTGGCAGTTGGTTTTGATCATTTCGAAGAATTATTAGAAGGAGCTCACGAAATGGATTTACATTTCAAAACAGAAACTTTAGATCAAAATATTCCAGTTGTATTAGCGCTTTTAGGAATTTGGTATAACAATTTCTTTGGAGCTGATTCGGTTGCTTTGTTACCTTACGAGCAATATTTATCGCGTTTTGCAGCTTATTTTCAGCAAGGAGACATGGAGTCGAATGGTAAATATGTTGGTCGTGATGGAAAAAAAGTGGATTATGAAACGGGACCAATTATTTGGGGAGAACCAGGAACAAATGGACAACATGCTTTTTATCAATTAATTCATCAAGGAACAAAATTAATTCCAGCTGATTTTATTGCAGGTGCTAATTCGTTGAATGTTTTAGGCGATCATCACGCAAAATTGTTATCAAATTTCTTTGCACAAACAGAAGCTTTAGCTTTTGGAAAAGATGAAGAAACGGTTGTTGCTGAATTAGAAAAAGCAGGGAAATCGAAAGAAGAAATTGATTTCTTAACAGCTTTTAAAATATTTGAAGGAAATCGTCCTACAAACTCAATTTTATATGAAGTATTGACACCAAAAGTTTTAGGAAATTTAATTGCCATGTACGAACACAAAATTTTTGTGCAAGGAGTTATTTGGAATATTTTCTCTTTTGATCAATGGGGAGTAGAGTTAGGAAAACAATTAGCAAATGTGATTTTACCAGAGTTAGAAAATGATGAGCAAGTTACTTCTCATGATGCTTCTACAAATGGATTAATCAATGCTTATAAATATTGGAGAAAATAATTTATCAATATAATTACTAAAAAATCCGCGTGTTGAGCGGATTTTTTTATGAATTTTTGTGACCAGTTTCTTTTAAAAATAAGGTTAGAATAATGGCAATAAATATTCCAATGATCCAAAACCAAATTGCTTGATGATAATGTACAGTTTTATCTGTAACATTTACAATTTCGTTTCCATATAATTTAGCAAAAACAGGATTAACTAGAGAAGTTACACCAAATGTCAAAAAGTTTTGAACTCCAGTTGCAGAGCCTTTTACATAATCTGGATTAGCTTCTTTGATAACCGAATATGGGATCATTGCGACTCCAGAGAAAAGCCCAAAAATGAAAAATGTAACTTTTATTGGAATTAAATCTGAAAGATAAATGAGTTGTAAAAACATCAGGATCATTCCGATACAACCAAAAAGAATAACAGGTTTTCTTTTTCCTATTTTATCCGTTATATAACCCATTAATGGACATCCAACTACCCAGCCTAGTGACGCCATAGCAGCAGTCATAGCAGCAGTGTGAGCATCAAAACCTAAGTCTAATTTGAAAAAAGGAACAGCCCAAGTCATAGCAAAAATTGTTGTCGGTATAAATAATAATCCAGAAATAATACCAGTTAACCACGAATTTGGATTGCTGAAAATAATTTTGAAAGGTTCTATAAAAGAGGTTTGTTTACTTTTTTCGATCTCTTCTTCAGACGATTTTGGAGTTATGAACAGCATTGCTACAGCTGGAATTATACATAAAACTCCAGCAATTATCCAAAATGTTTTATATCCAAAACCATTTTCTAATAATGGCGCAACCACAAATTGACCTGCCGCTCCACCAAGCATTCCTATACATTGAGAGAAGCCTATTGCTGTTGCTAAAGATTTTGAAGAGAATCCTTTGGTTGCTAAATAGACACAACCAGGAAAAGCAAATGCGCTACCCGCTCCTTGTAATAATCTGCCTGTTGTTCCAGCGAATTGGGAGGAAGCGATAAATAAAATGCATCCTATTCCGAGTATAAAACACCCTGCAAACATCGAATATCTTGCGCCAAATTTGTCTAAACATATTCCAGCAATTAAAGCGAATATCGAATAAGTGTAATAATATGTTCCAATGAGAGAAACTAAATTTTCTTTAGAAATGTTGTAATTCTGAGCCAAATCTGTAATCATTAATGAAGGCGCAGAACGGGTTGCGTAATCAATGAAATAGAAGATTAAGCCTAAAACCCATGCAATGATGAAAAGTTTTTTACTTGATTGTGTGATAGATGATGATTGATTCATTATAAATCTTTTAAATGTTTATAATTGGATTTAATCGTTTCCATTACCTCATCCATTTTTCCACCTAACATTAGTTTTGCCATAGATTTTGTCATTCCAATCATTTGATCAAGATCTACTTTTGGAGGCATTGCTAAAGCGTTTGGATTTGTAAATACATTTAATAAATACGGTCCATTATGAGCAAAAGCTCTTCCGATTGCATCAGGTAAATCATCAGGATTTTTAACCGATTCGCTTTCTATTCCCATTGCTTTTCCAATCAAAGTAAAGTCAGGATTTTCCATATCTGTTTCATTGTCAGTTAAACCAGCAACTTCCATTTCCAATTTAACCATTCCTAATGTTCTATTATTAAAAATAATAAGTTTAACAGGTAGATTATATTGTTTGATGGTTGCTAAATCTCCTAATAACATTGAAATTCCACCATCACCACACATCGCAATAATTTGTCTGTCAGGATATGCCATTTGTGCACCAATCGCTTGAGGCATTGCATTTGCCATAGAACCATGATTAAAAGATCCTAACATTTTCCTTTCCCCCGTACCCGTTATATAACGTGCTCCCCAAACACAACACATTCCTGTATCAACTGTAAAAATAGCATCTTTTGTAGCTAACTCATCTAATAAATAAGCTGCATATTCGGGTTGAATGGCATTTTCTTTACCTTTTTCATGAACAAATGTCATTTTGCTTTCAAGAACTTTCTTGTACATTTCTAATTGACTATCCAAAAAATCTTTGTCTTGCTTAGGTTCTAATAACTCAATTAATTCGTTAATTGTTTCTTTTGCATTTCCGACTAATCCTAAATCAATTTTAGCTCTTCGTCCAAGTTTAGAGCCATCTGAATCAATTTGAATGATTTTTTTATCTGTTGGAATAAAATCTTTATAAGGAAAATCGGTACCAATCAAAATAATTAAATCAGCTTTGTGCATAGCATGATAAGCAGATGGTTGACCAAGTAATCCTGTCATTCCTATTTCATTTGGATTATTGGGTTGAATACTCATTTTTCCTTTGAACGAATATCCAACTGGAGCATGCAAATGACGAGAAAGTTTTATAACTTCTTCATTTGCTTGAGATGCGCCAATTCCACAGAATAAGGTAATATTATTAGCATCATTTATAATAGAAGCAGCTTCTCTTAATTCAGTTTTATTTGGAGTAATAATAGGTTGATTGAAATAGAAATTCGAGGTATAATTACTTTCAACGGCTTCCATTTCTGCAATATCTCCTGGAAGTCCAATAATTGCAACATCTTTTTTTGAAATAGCATGTTGTATTGCTGTTTGTACCATTCTAGGAACTTGTTCTGCTCGAGTAATAATTTGATTATAACAACTACAATCATCAAAAAGTTTAATAGTATTCGTTTCCTGAAAATAATCTGTACCAAATTCTATTGTAGGCAGAGTAGAGGCAATTACAACTAAAGGAGTTCTTGATTTATGCGCTTCATAAACTCCGTTAATCAAATGTACATGACCAGGACCAGAACTTCCAGCGCAACATCCAATCCCATTCAATTCTGATTCGGCAGTAGCAGCTATTGCTCCAGCTTCTTCATGTCTTACATGAACCCAATCAATTTTGTCACTTTGTTTAACTGCAATATTAAAAAAATTGAGACTATCACCAGTTACTGCATAAACACGTTTTATATTCGCTTTTTCTAGTAATTCTACAATTTGATGTGCTACATTCTTTCCCATAATAAAGTATTTTTTTGATTGTGACTAACAAGTTATGAAATTATAGAATGAAAATATTTGGAATAAGTGTTAAATATTTGAACAATAAATTTTTGTAAAATAAAAAAGCCTGTTAAGAAACAGGCTTAAAATTAACACATGAGGACAAAATTTACTCTACTAAATCTTATACGATTAATATAATTCAATATTTGTGCCAATATTATATTTGACATATTAAATATTTAATTTATTTAACCGCTTTTATTTTTCCATTCATTGTTGCAAAATGTCCTGGGAAAGAGCATAAAAAATCATAAGTACCTTCTTCTAAGGTAAATTTGATTTGATCATTTTCTTTACCACCTAACAATTTTGTGTGCGCAATAATTTCTGATTGTAATTCTGTCGGAATATAATCTGTCGCCTTAGCAGAAGCCGCTGTATTTGCAAAAGCAGAAGCATCAGAACCTGGTTTTAACAAAATAAAATTATGTCCCATTGCTTCTTTTGACATTTCACCAGCATTCATTAAGATTAAAGTTACTTCTTCACCAGCTTTTACTGTAAATTCAGTTTTATCGTAGCGCATATCATCACTCGCTTTCAAAACAATATGATTGTTTGTAGCAGGCGTAGCTGTAGAAGTTTCAGCATCTTCTGATGGAGCTGTACTATAATCTATTTCTGGTTGAGTTGTTTCATCTTTCTTAGAACCTCCGCAGCTCATCATCAAAATTGCCGCGAAACTCATCAAAACTATTTTTTTCATTATTTCAATTTTTTGTTTGATATAAAAATAATGAAATCCAGTAACTTAAAAAAGTTTACTCAGTCTAAATAGAACTGATTTTAAACAGATAAATATCTAAGGAATATCCAAATATTTGTGTGTTTGTAAAGAATAACGCCATTTCGGATTTTCTTTTACATATTCCACAATCAATGGAAGATTTTTGTCGCGTTTGCTCCATTCTGTTTGTAAGAAAAGTGTACAATCTTTTCCAACACGAGCAGCTTGTTCTTCAGCAAACTGAAAATCGTGATTATTGAACACAATACATTTCAATTCATTTGCAGCTTCGCAAACTTCGTCTAACGGCAACATTAATTTTTTAGGAGAAAGACAAACCCAATCAATTTCTCCACTCAACGGATAAGCACCCGAAGTTTCAATATGGATTCTTGCACCTTTTTCGTGTAGTTTTTTTGTCAAATAAGTCAAATCCCACATCAAAGGTTCTCCTCCTGTAATAATGATTGTTTTGGCTTGAGAAGTTGCCAAATCCACCAATTCATCAACATTAGTTAAGGGATGCTTTTCAGCATCCCAACTATCTTTTACATCGCACCAATGGCAACCTACATCACAACCTCCTAATCGAATAAAATAAGAAGCCACACCTGTGTACATTCCTTCACCTTGAATTGTGTAAAAATGCTCCATAACAGGCAATAATTTCCCTTCTTGTATCAATTGTTGTTCTTCTGCAGTTGTTGATGCAATGTGTATCATAATTTTATTTTTTGTTGTTGTATGCCAACAATGTGTTTTTTAATAACATAGCGCGTGTCATAGGTCCAACTCCTCCTGGAACTGGCGTTATCCATGATGCTTTTTCTTTTACATTATCAAAATCTACATCACCAGCTAATCTAAATCCTCGTGGATTAGTTTCGTCATCAACGCGTGTAATTCCTACGTCAACGATAACCGCTCCATCTTTTACCATATCAGCTTTTAAGAAACCTGGAACACCTAATGCAGTGATCACAATATCAGCTTCTTTTGTAAATTGTTCTAAATTTTGAGTTTTCGAATGAGTTAATGTAACTGTACTGTTTCCAGGATTTCCGTTTTTACTCATCAAAATACTCATTGGGCGACCAACGATGCGAGAACGACCAATCACAACTGTATGTTTACCAGCTGTATCAATGTTATAACGCTCTAACATTTCCATAATTCCGTAAGGTGTAGCAGGTAAAAATGTTTCCATTTCTAACGCCATTTTCCCAAAATTCATCGGATGAAAACCATCTACATCTTTTTTAGGATCAATTGCATTGATAACCGCTTCTTGATCGATGTGTTTTGGTAATGGCAATTGCACGATAAACCCGTCCAATGTATCATCATTGTTCCATTTTTCAATTTCAGCAATCAAATCTTCTTGAGAAATTGTATCAGGCAAACGTAATTCTGATGACTCGAAACCTACAAAATGACAATCCTTGATTTTATTGTCAACATAGGTCTGAGAAGCACCATTACTTCCTACTAAAATTGCACCCAAATGTGGTACACGAACTCCTTGGTCCTTGTAATTCTGCACCAGCTCCTTGATCTCTTGTTTGATCTCTTTTGCCAGTTTAATACCGTCTAAAATTTGCATTGTTTTGTTGTGTTTGCGCAAAGATACGGACAAATTGGAAAATAAATCATTAAGTTTTGAGTTGATGATTTTCTGATTAAATAGAAAAACCACTTCGTTGTGAAGTGTTTTTAGCATTATTGATATTTTTTCTGCGATTCTTTTAAGTAATTAAAAACTTGTGTTGTGTTCATTTTTTTTAGAATTTATATTAAAAATAAACATGCCAGTTTCGACATTGAAATAATAATCTTTTTCTCCATTTTTCAATTGAAACCATTCCAACAAACCATTTGTAAGATTAACACCAATCCAATTGATTTGTGAAGTTTTCAGATCGAAAATAAAATTATCATTCGGATTATTTGTGGTGATATAATGTGTTTTGTCGTCCAAAACATATAAAACACCACTTCCTTGAAACGCTTTCATTTTTAAGAATTTTGATTGTAGATTTCCAAAGTTATAACGCAAAACTGCTTTAAATTCTACATTTGGAGGAACTTGTGTTAACAAAGCATTTTGTTTCTTTTCGCGTGATTTACTTGACCAAAAAGTTATTCCAAAAATTAAGGCAAATGGTAAAAAACAACAAAGTAATGATGATAGTAATGAGAGAATGTTATCCATAATAGATTGATTTAGGTTGTGTTAAGATACAAAAAAAAGCTGTTAGTTTTCTAACAGCTTTTTTGAAATTTTATAAAGTTTGATTTTATTACAAATTACTCATTTTTTCTTCTACAACTTTTCGTTCTTGTGCAATCAAATGATCTTCTTCTGTCGGAAATTGAAAAATTCCAGAATTGATACTTTCAATGCGTGTCAAGACTTCGAAAGAAGCTTTTGCTTTTGTGATATCTTCTCGATTTAGATAAATACGAATAGCTTTCATAAACGTCAAAATATTTTTCTTTTTCAATTCATCTGCCAACAAAAACTGATCGCGTTCTTCGTTTGCTTCCAATAAAGTCGACAAATTATTGTCATCAATTTTGTAATACGATTGTAACATTTGATTGAAAATAATCAAAAAACCTTCATCAGCATTTCCAACTTCTAACGAAATGATTCGAGCCAATTTTTTGTTTAATTCTTGAATATATTTTGAAATAAAATCTTGTTTAATCATCTTAATCTAATTTTTTAGACAACTTTTCGAAAGTTTTTTTTGCGTTTTTATCTTCGTATAAAATCTTATGAACAGCGTTGATAATTGGCGCTTTTATTTGGTATTGCTCGTTCATAATTGCCACACCTTTTGTCGCATAGTAACCTTCGGCAACCATATTCATCTCCAAAATAGCAGATTTTACGGTGTAACCTTTTCCAATCATATTTCCGAACATTCGATTTCGTGAAAAGAACGAATATCCTGTTACCAACAAATCGCCTAAATAAGCCGAATCGTTAATTTTACGCTTCATAGGACTTGCAGTTTTTAAAATATGATTCATTTCTCGAATCGCATTACTCATCAAAACTGCTTGGAAATTATCTCCATAACCCAAACCATGCGCTATACCTGCTGCAATCGCGTAAATATTTTTCAATACCGCGCCAAATTCAGTTCCGTAAATATCGTTTGAAAGTTTTGTTTTGATAAAATCACAAGCCAAACAATCCGCAGCAATTTGTGCTTTGTTTTCGTCTTGCGCCGCAATTGTCAAATATGAAAGACGCTCCAAAGCTACTTCTTCAGCGTGACAAGGTCCACTTACAATTCCTAATTGTTCTTCTTTTACGTCGAATTTATCAAACAAATATTGTCCAACCAATTGATAATGATCTGGAATAATTCCTTTGATTGATGTCACTACAAATTTATCTGTCAACGGAACAGTTAATTTACTCAAACAATCGACAACGTAAATAGATGGCACAACCAAAAAGATGATATCCGAATTCATGACAACTTCGTTGATATCCGTTGAAATTTTAAGCTTTTCTGACTTAAATTCGACATCAGTTAAATAATTTGGATTGTGTCTATTTCGCTCTAAATATCCTTTTACGTATTCATCTTTTACCCACCAGTTGAAAGTTTCAAGGTTTTTATTCAGCATTTTTGCAATCGCAGTTGCCCAGCTTCCGTTCCCTATTAATCCAACTTTACGATTAGATAACTCTATCATAATATATGTATTGAACAGACAAAGTTAATTAATTTGTAGCTTAGGTATTTTGAATTTTACGAAAAGAAACTCAATTTTGTAAAAATTTTAACGACTTTGTATAAAAAGCTTTTTAGTGAGACCATTATCTACGGTATTGGCTCTATATTGCCGAGGGTAATTATTTTAGCATTGAATTTTTTTATTATCAAGCAAGTTGATAATTCAGATTTTGCAATGTTTTCTCAATTATATTCTGCGGTTTCTTTCCTGAATGTCATTTTAACATTTGGTTTCGAAACAGCTTTTTTCCGCTACGCAACAGAAGAAGGAATGTATCAAAAAGTTTTGAATACAGCTTTTTGGTTTATGGTGATGAGTTCTACTGCAATGCTCGTTTTAGTTTTTCTTTTTTTACAACCTCTGGCAGATTCTGCAAATTATAGCGATCACCCAGAATATATTTTGTGGTTTGCGTGGATTGCTTTTTTTGATGCAATTTGTGTGATCCCTTTTGCAGTTCTACGTTTTAAAAATCGACCAATATTATATACAACAATTCGCGTAATTCAGAATGTTTTTCAAGCAGTTTTGACAATTGGTTTGTTGTATTATGTTTCGAAAGATTTTATGCTAGGTTTAGGTTTTGATAATGCGATTTCCTATCCTTTTATAGCGAATTTATTAGCGAGTATTTTAGGATTTGTATTATTAATAGGCGTTGTACGTCATGTTCAATTCAAATTTGATCAATCACTTTTCAAACAAATGTTTTTGTACGGTTATCCGATTATGATTGCTGGTTTGGGGTATATTTTAAATGAAAATTTCGATAAATTAGTTCAACGACAATTAATAGATCCAGCAGCAGCGGGTTCTTATGGCGCTTGTTACAAATTAGCAACATTAATGACGCTTTTCGTAACAGCTTATCGAATGGGAATAGAACCATTTTTCTTTAAAGTTGCCAAAAAAGGAGATGCAAAACAGACATACGCGAATATTTTGTTCTTTTTCAGTATCATTTGTAATATTGTAATTCTTGGAATTTTAGCAAATATTGACTGGATTAAGAAAATATTTGTTCCAAATTCAACGTATTGGAATGCTTTAGATATTGTCCCAATTATTTTAATTGCGAATTTATTTTTCGGAATTTATTATAACCTTTCAACATGGTACAAAGTAACGGATAGAACAAGTATCGGAACTATAATTTCATTGGTTGGTGGTGCGATTACTATTATTTTGAATGTTTTTTTATTGCCAAAATATGGTTTTATGGTTTCTGCCTGGACAACTTTATTGGCGTATGGTGTAATGATGGTGATTTCGTACATTTGGGGTCAGAAAGTTTATCCGATTCCGTATAAAGTCAATAAAATTGTACTTTACATGGGAATTGCAATTGCTTTAGCATGTACAAATTATTACATTCTCGATTCTAATTTGATTATTGGTAATCTGATTCTTATCGTGTACATTGCGTTTATTGCGTTTGCGGAAAAAAATACACTTAAAAAACTAAGAAAATAAAGATGAAAGTAAAAGTTATCAACATCTCGAAACACGCTTTACCAGAATATAAAACAGCTTTATCGGCTGGAATGGATTTAATAGCTAACATTGATGCACCAATCGAATTAAAACCTTTGGAAAGACGATTAATTCCAACAGGATTGAGCATTGAACTACCAGCAGGTTACGAAGCACAAGTTCGTCCTCGTAGTGGAATGGCGTTAAAATATGGTTTAACTTGTTTGAATTCTCCTGGTACAATCGACGCAGATTATCGTGGAGAAATCGGTGTTATTTTAGCAAATGTTTCTAACGAAGCAGTTATAATCAACGATGGTGAGCGAATTGCACAATTAGTAATCGCAAAACATGAAACGGTTGAGTGGGAAGAATCAAACTCTTTAAATGAAACTGAACGCGGAGCTGGAGGTTTCGGAAGTACAGGAAAACAATAAATATTTTTTTTGTCATTCTGAACTTGTCGAAGAATCTAAAAAGGAATTAATTCAATTATAAAATATCAATCTAACAAAAAATATTTTTAGAAATAAAATGAAAATTATTATCCCAATGGCAGGACGAGGTTCTCGTTTACGCCCTCATACATTAACAACACCAAAACCATTAATCCCTATTGCTGGAAAACCAATCGTACATCGTTTGGTAGAAGATATTGCAAAAGTTTGTTCAGAAAAAATTGACGAAATTGCTTTTGTAATTGGTGATTTTGGAGCTGAAGTTGAAGCTGATTTAATTGCAATTGCAGAAAAATTAGGAGCAAAAGGAACAATTTGTCATCAATTGGAGCCGCTTGGAACAGCGCATTCTATTTGGATGGCGAAAGAAGCTTTGCACGGACCAACGGTTGTGGCGTATGCAGACACATTATTCCGTGCTGATTTCAAATTAGATATGGAGTCGGATGGTGTTGTTTGGGTAAAACAAGTTGATAATCCTTCGGCTTTTGGTGTAGTGAAATTGGATGATAATAGCGTTATTACAGATTTCGTTGAAAAACCAAAAGAATTTGTTTCGGATTTGGCGATTATCGGGATTTACTTTTTCCGTGATGGACAAAAGCTATATAAAGAAATTGAATATTTATTAGAAAATGATATTCAAAAAGGTGGTGAATATCAATTGACGGATGCATTAGAAAATATGCGTGCGGCGGGTGATAAATTTACGCTTGGAAAAGTGGACGAATGGATGGATTGTGGTAACAAAGCGGTTACGGTTGATACTAATACACGTGTGTTGAATTTAGATAAAGAAGATTTCAAAACGATTTCGTCTTCTGCAAAAATTGACAATTCATTAATTATCGAGCCATGTTTTATTGGAGAAAATGTTGTGATTAAAAATTCGAAAATTGGACCTTTTGTTTCATTAGGAAATGGAACGGTTGTTGAAAACTCGAATATTGATAACAGTTTGATTCAAGAAAATTCAATCATCAGTAATGCAAATCTTACAGATACAATGATCGGAAATAATGCTAAATATTATGGTGTTTCGCGAAGTATCAGTTTAGGAGATTACTCAGAATTGGATTTCAAATCTCACGAAGCATAAAAAAATTATGATCAAAAAATTAACGTATATCTTTTGTTTAGGAGTTCTTGCAACAGCTTGTAACACTCAGAAAGTAGCAAAAGTAGATAAAGATAATACAGAAGTTGTTTCAGCTTCTTCGAAAATTATTCAGCAAACCTTATCAAAAAAATCATTATTCAAAGATTTGACGATTAAGGCAAAAGTTTCAGCAGATTTGGGAGATGCAAATGCTACAATTGCTGTGAAAAATGGGCAAAAGATATGGGTTAATGCAACGAAATTTGGACTTACAGGTGCACGTGCATTGATTACGCCTGATGGTTTTTCTGCTTTCGAAAAAATCGGTGGAACATATTATGAAGGAGATTTTTCTATTGCAAATAAATTATTGAAAGTTGATTTTATCGATTATCAAAAATTACAAAATTTGATGCTAGGAAAAGTTTTCGTTGATCTTAATCCAACAGATTATACAGCTACTTTTACAAATAATCAATATACGATTACATATAATAAAAATCAAGCAATTGCGACTTCTCCAAAAGAAGGCGAATACATACAAACATATGTTTTTGATAACGGTTTTCGATTGAAAGAAGCACATCTGAAAGATCCAAAACGAAAAATGGAAGTTGATTTGGCTTATGACAATTGGATAAAAGCTGGAGCAGAGGAATTTCCGAAAAATGTTAAAATTATTATAAAAGAGAAAAAAACGCGTCAAATAGACTTGGAATATAATAGTTTTACGTTTCAGGAAACGAACACACCGTTCTCAATTCCAAATGGGTATAAGAAAAAAGAAATAAAATAATGAAGTTTGTTTTATCAACTGTACTTTTAACGTTGTCATTATCAGTGTTTGCGCAGGTTCCTTACAATAAAGCGAACTTACAAAAACAGAATGCTCAGCTTAAAAAAGAGATTATAAACTTAAACAAACAACTCGAGGTTAATAAGCAAAATTCGAAGTTAAATGTTGATTTTGTGCAGAATTTGACGAAAAAAATTCAGGTACAAACAAAATTAGTTAACAACTTATCGAAAGAAAAACGCTTTATCGAGGATGAAATTTATTTAACTCAATTAGAGATTAATAAACTTTCGCGCGAGTTGGTTGAGCTAAAAAAAGACTACAAACAGGTTTTGGTTCGAGCATATAAGAACAAATCTGTTGAAAATAAATTACTTTTTGTTCTTTCTTCTAAAAGTTTGGGAGAAGCATATCGTCGTATCAAATATTTAGAAAAATATTCGGCTTTTCAATTAGGACAAGCAAATGAAATAATTGGTAAACAAACTGATATTCAGACGAAAAAAGCAAAAAAAGAAAAAGCGAAAGACGAAAAAGAAAAAGTACTTTCTCAGCAAACTTTATTTAGTCAAAATCTTGAAAAAGAAAGATTAACAAAAGAGAAAGCGGTCGAAGAATTCCGTAAAAATGAAGGTGTTATTGCTGCAGAAATCAATGCGAAAGAAGCACAACAACGTCAAATTGATGCACAGATTAAAGCAATTATTGAAGAAGAGATTCGACAAGCAAAGATTCGTGCAGAAAAAGATTTAAAAGATTGGAACGAAGCTAAACGAGGAAATACAATTGCATCTTATAATGAGTATTTAAGAGATAACCCAAAAGGAGATTATGCGAAATCTGCTCGTACAGTTATTTTAAGAATTGAGAATGATGCCAAAGCATGGAATATTGCACGTTCAGCGCATACAAAACAAGCGTATCAATCTTATTTGAATCATCATCCAACAGGAAGTTTCGTATCTACAGCAAAAACAGAAGTTGCTAAATTTGAACAATTAGAACGCGAAGCAGAAGCTGAACGTCAACGCATCATTGCACAACGTAAAGCAGAAGAAGATGCTCGTCTAAAAGCTCAAAAAGAAGAAGATGCTCGTAAAATTGCAGCAGCTAAAGCTGAAGCTGAGCGTAAAGCGAAGATAGAAGCTGAGCAGAAAGTTGTTGTAAAAGTGCCAGAAAAAGAACGTGTTGTAAAAGTAGATGCAGTAAAACCGGCTGAGACTTTTGCAGAACGTCCAGATTCTGAAGGTATTTCGGGAGAATTCTCATCAAACAAAGGTCGTCTACCTTGGCCTGTTGATAAAGGAACGGTTGTAAGTAGATTTGGAGCTAATTCTCACCCAGTTTTATCTAATATTACAACGCAAAATAGTGGTGTTGATATTTCAACTTATCGTGGAGCACATGCACGTGCTGTTTACGAAGGAACTGTTCAAGCTGTAATGAGTGTATCTGGAAATGGTAAGTCTGTATTGGTAAGACATGGTTCGTATTATTCAGTTTATACAAACTTATCAAGTGTAAGTGTTTCGAAAGGTGATGATGTAAAACGTGGTCAGTCTTTAGGAATTATCTATACAAGTGGAGATGGAGAAACAATCATGAATTTCCAAGTTTGGAGCGGAACAACAAAACAAAATCCTGCTTCTTGGGTAGCGGGAATGTAATAAATTAATTATATATTTGCATTAAAATCAATTCAGTATGGGATTAGGAGGTAAAGAATGGATCGTAATCGTACTTGTTGTGTTATTATTATTCGGAGGAAAGAAAATTCCTGAATTAATGAAAGGATTAGGTTCTGGATTAAACGAATTCAAGAAAGCAACAAAAGATGATAACAAATCAGAAGCTACTGAAAGTACTTCTGACAAAAAAGAAAATTAAAATATATTTTTAATTAGATAATAGAGCATTGTAGTTGCGTATACAATTACAATGCTTTTATTTTATAAACTAAAACAAAACATGAAATTCACAGATAAAGCTTGGTCTATTTTTAATCAAAGTATCAATGATTATCACAAATATGATGATGTAAATCGTCAAATCGAAAATCCATATAGCGAAGAAGATTTAATCGCTCATTTATTGTACAAAAAAAATTGGATTGATACAGTTCAATGGCATTTAGAAGATATTATTCGTGATCCACAAATTGATCCTGTTGAAGCGCTAAGTTTAAAACGTTGGATTGATAAATCAAACCAAGAACGTACAGATATGGTAGAATATGTGGATAGCTGGTTTTTACAACAATATGCAAATGTTGATGTAAAAGCAGATGCAACATACAATACAGAATCTCCTGCGTGGGCTGTAGACCGTTTTTCTATTTTATCGCTTAAGGTTTATCACATGAAACAAGAGGTAGAACGTGAAGATGCAACACCGGAGCATAAAGCAGCTTGTCAAGTGAAATTAGATGTTTTGAATCAACAACATCAAGATTTATCAACAGCGATTGAAGAATTGTTGGCTGATTTTGAAGCAGGTAAAAAATACATGAAAGTGTATAAACAAATGAAAATGTATAATGACGAGGATTTGAATCCAGTTCTTTATGCAAACAAGAAATAATTTTCAGAAAAATTAATAAAATATAGAAAACTCATCTTTTTTGGATGAGTTTTTTTATTATAAATAAAGCCTTAATTTCATCTAATCAAAACATTAGAATGAAAAAACTGAAATTTATTACTTGCTTTACCTTATTTATTTTGGGTACACAACTGTATGCACAATATGCTGCAGTAAAAGATTTGGCTACGCGACAATTTCCGTGGTTGAAGAATAAAGTTGTACTCAAAGAGATTCCAAAAGAAAATGACGAAGATGTCTTTGTCATCGAAACAAAAAAAGATAAACTTTATATCTCTGCTTCGTCTACAAGTGCCGCTTCGCGTGGATTAGATTGGTATGCTAAACATGTGGCACACCAAAGTATTTCGCATATGGGCGATAACAAATCGCAGCTTGCCAAACTTCCACAAATTAATCAACCAAAAAAATCATCACCAGAAGAATTTAAAAACTTCAAACTAAAATTTTAGAATAATTATAAAGTTGAAATTACCTCGTATTGAAAAATATGAGGTAATTTTATAATTACTGTAAAATTTCACACATGAAGAAAAATTATTTCAAACCCTTACTTTTAGGAATAAGTTTATTTTCGATTTCGGTTTTTGGTCAACAAGAAAGACCAAAATATGATTATCAAGAAGCTTTCAAACCATTTTTTTATCAGAATAATGCAACAGAAACTCGTTCGGCGAGCGGAAAACCAGGTCATAATTATTGGCAAAATCGTGCGGATTATAATCTGAATGTTAGTTTGAATGAAGAAAAAAATGAAATTTCGGGAACATCTGAAATTACATATACCAACAATAGTTTTGATGATTTAGACTTTTTGTGGCTACAATTGGATCAAAATTTATTCAAAAAAGAATCTCGTGGAAGCGCTTTATTACCAATGACAGGAAGTCGTTATGGCGATTCTAATTCACAATTTGAAGGAGGTTATAAAATCAAATCAGTCAAAATTGATGGAAAAGATGCGCATTATACTATTTCCGATACAAGAATGCAAATTGATTTGATTAATCATTTGAAAGCGCGTGGAGGAAAAACAAAAATCAAGATTGAATATTCGTTTGTTTCGCCAAATTATGGAGCAGATAGAATGGGAGTTGAGCCAACTAAAAATGGAAAGATTTTTACGTTGGCACAATGGTTTCCGAGAATGGCAGTTTATGATGACGTTATGGGATGGAATACATTACCATATTTAGGAGCGGGTGAATTTTACTTAGAATACGGAGATATTACGGCAAACATCACTGTTCCAGCAAATCATTATGTAGTTGGTTCGGGCGAATTATTGAATCAGAATGAAGTGTATTCTAAAGAACAAATAAAACGTTGGGATACTGCTAAAAACAGTGAAAAAACAGTGGTTATTCGTTCAGCAGATGAGGTAAATAATTCTGTTAAAACTTCAAATGGAACTAAAACATGGAAATTTAAAATTCAAAATACAAGAGATTTTGCTTGGGCATCTTCTTCAGCATTTATTTTAGATGCAGCACGAATTAATCTTCCAAGTGGTAAAAAATCTTTGGCAATTTCGGCTTATCCAGTCGAAAGTGATGGAAAAGAAGCTTGGGGAAGATCGACAGAATATACAAAAGCTTCTATTGAGCATTACTCGAAACAATGGTTAGAGTATCCTTATCCAGCGGCGACAAATGTGGCAGGAAATGAGGGTGGAATGGAATATCCTGGGATTGTTTTTTGTCATATGACTTCGAAAGGTGAAGGACTTTGGGGTGTTACAGATCACGAATTTGGACATATTTGGTTCCCGATGATTGTTGGTTCTAATGAGCGTGTTCATGGTTGGATGGACGAAGGTTTTAATACGTTTATCAATGATATTTCGACGAAGAATTTCAACAATGGCGAATATTACAAAAAGCAATCTGCACAACGAATGGCGGGTTATTTATTCAGCGATAATCTTGAGCCTGTAACGACTCAACCAGATAATATGCGCGAAAGAAATATCGGTGCATTGTTGTATTATAAGCCAGGTGCAGGAATGAAAGTTTTGCGTGAAACAATTTTGGGTGAAGAAAAATTCGATAAAGCATTGCGTCGATACATCAAATATTGGGCATATAAACATCCAACGCCAGAAGATTTTTTCCGCACGATGGAAAATGTTTCAGGAGAAGAATTATCGTGGTTTTGGAGAGGTTGGTTTTTGAATAAATGGACAATTGATCAAGGAATTAACAGTGCAAAATATGTAGATGGAGATTACAAAAAAGGCTTGATTTTGAAAGTTGAAAATTTTGGACAATTACCAATGCCAACTACTGTTCAAGTGAACTTTAAAGATGGGACTTCTCAAGAAGTTAAATTACCGATTGAAGTTTGGAAACGTAATACAGAATGGACATTCAAAGTGCCTTCAACAAAAGAAGTTTCGATGATTAAATTGGATCCAAATGGAGCTTTACCAGATATTGATTTGAAGAATAATACATTCAATATGGCGGATGTAAAACCTGTTGAAAAGATTAATCCAAAAGAATACGAAGGTACATTTACGAATAAACAAATTAATTCAGAATTTGTGTTGAAAGCTGAAAACGATAAATTGAATTTAGTTTTTGGTGGACAAACTATTCCATTAGATTATCAAGGTGATGGTAAATTTGTGAATGAACAAGGCGGTTTGGAATTGACTTTTGCAAAAGATAAAAAGACATTTTCTGTAGAAGAAGCTGGACAAAAGTTTGAGTTTACAAAGAAGTAAATTTGTTCTAAATTTTCATACTGAACCCGTTTTAGCATCACATCATAAAATATAAAAAACCACTTCGTAAGAAGTGGTTTTTTGTTGATTATTATTTTTGAGATGTACCTTCTGGTTTAAGATATAAATCGAAGTAATCTGTAATTTTTTGCATCAAATGAACGCGGTCTTTTCCACGAACATTGTGCTCATGTCCAGGATAAACAAAGTAATCCATTTGAACACCATTTTTCACTGCTTCGCGAATAAAATCAATCGAATGTTGCCAAACAACCACATTATCTTGCGCTCCGTGAATCATCAATAATTTACCTTTTAAGTCTTTTACACGGTTAATTAAATTCGTGTTTTTGAAACCTTCAGGATTATCTTGAGGCGATTCCATGTAGCGTTCTGTATACATAATTTCGTATTGCGTCCAATCTAAAACTGGTCCACCAGCAACTCCAACTTTGAAAACGTCAGGTTTACGCAACATGAATGATGTTGTCATAAATCCACCATAAGACCAACCATGAATTCCCATACGTTCCGCATCTACGAAAGGTAAAGTTTTCAAGAAATCAACACCTTTCATTTGGTCATTCATTTCTGTAGTTGCCACATTTCCGTGAATCGCTTGTTCAAATTTAAGACCTCTATTCGCCGATCCGCGTCCGTCCATTGTAAAGACAACATAACCTTTTTCCGCTAAATGATCATACCAAAGATTTCCTGTTGCAGGAAAACGATTTGTGATTAATTGAGCGTGAGGACCATTGTATAAATAAACGATAACTGGATATTTTTTCGAAGAATCAAAGTTTGTTGGATAGATTAATTTTCCATACAAATCTGTTCCATCATCCGCTTTTAACGTTACATTTTCAACTTTCGCTGTGTTGTAATTTGCCAAAGGATTTTGAGCAGTTAAGATATTTTGTTTGAATTTTCCATTTGCATCCAACACATCAATTTTACGCGGCGTGTTGTCATTACTCCAATTATCAATTGCATATTCTCCGTTCGTTGAAACCGATACATTGTGCGTTCCTGCATCTGTCGTTATTTTACGCAACTTTCCATTCTCCCAATTCACCGCATATAAATGACGATCTTTCGGAGAATCTTTTGTTGTTATAATTAAGAATTCTTTTTTCTTCGCATTTTCGCCAACAAGATCCGTTACAATCCAATCTCCTTTTGTGATTTGGTTTAATAATTTTCCATCAGTATTGAAACGATACAAATGCATAAAACCATCACGTTGCGACCACCAAACAAATTCGTTATTTTTTCCTGGAATAAAATGTAATTCATTTTGAGGTTCTACATATTTTGCATCATCTTCTTTGAATAATGTTTTAATCAATTTCCCTGAAACAGCATCATATTGATTCAATTCCATGTGTTTTTGATTACGAGAAAGTAACGCGATATAAATATGTTTTTCGTCTGGCGACCACGTAACCGAAGTTAAATAATGATCAACTTCTGGATGAATTTCTAAGAAAGTCGTTTTTTGAGTGGTTGGATTATAAACACCTAACGTAACGGTATGATTTTTTGTTCCAGCAAATGGATATTTGATGTTTTTGTTCACCGCAGGTTGTACAGACCAATCGATAATTGGATAATCTGTAACCGCTGTTTGATCCATTCTATAAAATGCAACTAAATTCCCTTTTGGAGAAATGAAAATTCCTTTGTGAATCCCAAATTCATTTTGATGAACCGATTTTCCATTCACAATTTCATATTTTCCGTCTTTGGTAATTTGATGTGTTTTTCCAGATTTATCAACAAAAAATAAATTGTTGTCAATTACATATCCAACTTGATTATTCGTCGCGTCGAATTCTATATTTTCTGCATTTTCAGGTAATTTCAACCAATCGTTTTGTTGACCAGCAGTTGTAATTGTTTTGTAACCTGTTTTTGTAGAAAAATAAGCTTGCTTATCATTGATCCAATTCAAAGAAGGAATTCTTTTATTCTCAAATTGAGAACTTCTAAAAATTGTATCAGTTTTAAGAGATGGAACTTCTTTCTTGATTAAAGCTTCTCCGTATGATGTTTTTACATTTTGCGTGTACGCATTTTGATTCGGAATCCATTGTACTTGATTTAGATTCTCGATACGTAAATTTGTCGATAATCCAAGTACAGCATCCTCCATTGTGATGTTCTTTTTCTGAGCAAGTAAACTCGCGCTCATCAAAAGTGTACTCAATAAAATTGTTTTTTTCATGTGTGATTTCTATTTCAAATATTGCCCAAGGGCTTCTAAGTTTTTCTTTTCGTTTCCAATAAAAATTTTGTCTCCATCTACCACGACAGGACGTTTTAGGAAAGTATAATCTGATAAAATATAATTTTTGATATCATCTTCAGAAAGCTGTTGATCTTTCAATCCTAATTTTTTGTAATTCTGTGCACGTCGCGAAAATAAAGCTTCGTAGTTGCCAGCTAAATTCTTCATTTCTTCTAATTCTTCTGCTGTTATCGCAGTCGATTTTATTTCATGCAAATCAAAACTTGTAAAATCAAACTCTTTCATAATACGTTTGCACGTATCGCAAGTTTTCAAAAAAAATACTTTTTTCATTTCTCAAAATCTTTGGTTTTGTAAAGATAAATAAGTTTCATCGTTTTGCAGAATGATAAAGAATTTTGTCAAAATATATTTCAAATCGATAAAAAACTATCTTTGCAAGTATGGAAGAAACTAATTTTTTGCGTTTAAACAAATATATTAGCGATAGTGGTTTTTGTTCGCGTCGCGAAGCAGATCAATACATCGAAAATCGTTTGGTACAAATTAATGGACGAGTTGCTAAAATTGGGCAATTTGTAGGACCAAATGATGTGGTGATTGTAAAAGGTGTCGAAATAGAACCGCGCGAAAAGGAGCATGCGGTTTATATTATGCTGAATAAACCTGTGGGCGTTACGTGTACAACAGATCCTACAGATCCAGATAATATTATCGATTTTCTTTCGTTTGGAGAACGAATTTTTCCGATTGGTCGTTTAGATAAAGATTCGCAAGGATTGATTTTATTGACAAGCGATGGTGATATTGTGAATAAGATTTTACGTGCTGGAAATAATCACGAAAAAGAATACATTGTAACCGTTGATAAACCAATTACGGATGAATTTTGCGAACGAATGTCGAAAGGTGTTCCGATTCTTAATCAGGTTACGAAGAAATGTAAGATCGAAAAAATAAGTACAAATGTTTTCAAAATTACATTGATTCAAGGTTTGAATAGACAGATTCGTCGTATGTGCGAATATTTTGGATATGGTGTAAAAAAATTAGAACGTGTTCGGATTATGAATTTAACGTTGAATGTAGGAATTGGTCAACATCGAGATTTAACGGCAGAAGAATTAGCAGAAATCAATCGCTTGACGAAAGATTCGGAAAAACACGAAGAAAAGAAACCAGCTTCAAAATCAAAAAAATCATCAGCGAAAAAAACAAAAGAAATTTCTCCAGATTTTAAAGATTCGAAAGGAAAATCAATTAAAAAGCCAGTAAAAAAATCAACAACTCAAGCCAGAGTAGGAAAAAGTAAACCACCTACAAATACGAAAGGAGGTAAATTTGGTAAAAGAAGATAAAATCAAAAGACGAATATTTTTCGTCTTTTTTTATACATTTTGGTCAAAACTAACTTCTATCATATCATTTTACTAAAGATTCAATATCTTTATAAAGTAAAATCTTAAAAACACATGAAGAAAATTGTTTACTCGTTGCTTTTTATAGCGATGACTTTTGGAGCGTCGGTAAAAGCGCAAGAAAATGTTACTTATCAATTGCCTCCGCAAGAAATTTTACAATTGGCAGACGCGGATATGCCACCATCAATTAGTACAGATCGAAAGGCAGAAAATGCATTTTTGTCTTACAGAAGTCGATACAAAACGATTAATGAATTGTCAGAAAAAGAATTACGTTTAGCAGGATTACGAATTAATCCAGTGACAAATATTAATTCGCGTGAAACATTCAGTGAGAAAATTACTTATTTTGATCTGAAAACTTCAAAAGAAAAAACCATAGCTGGTTTACCTGTAAAAGGCCGTTTTTCTAATCAATCTTGGAATACTTCTCAATCGAAATTTGCCATTACAAATACAACAAATAAAGGTGTGGAATTGTGGATTGTTGATGTAAAAACGCAAGCTGCAATAAAAGTTTATGAAGATAAATTAAACGCAAACTTAGGTCGTCCTTTCAATTGGATTTCAGATACAGAATTAATTGTGAATGTAATTCCAGCTTCTAAAAAAGCATTGATTGATACGAAAGATGCTATTGCGACTGGACCTACAGTTTCTGTTGCTGACGGAAAAGAAGCGCAAAACAGAACCTATCAAGATTTATTGCAAAATAAAAATGATGAGTTTAACTTCGAACAATTAGCAATTTCTGAATTAGTAAAAGTTAATATCGAAACAGGAGCAAAATCAAAATGGAAAGATGCTGCGATGTACACGGATATTTCGACTTCTCCAGATGGGCAATATGTTTTGGTGAACGAAATCAAAAAGCCTTTTTCATATTTAGTAACTTACAATAGTTTCCCTTCAACTGATATTGTGTATGATATCAATGGAAAATTAGTAAAAGAAGTTGATCATAAAGAGTTACAAGAAGTTGTTCCGAAAGGATTTTCTTCGACGATTATGGGAAAAAGAAATTTGTATTGGAGAGCAGATAAACCAAATACATTGTATTGGGTTGAGGCTTTAGATGGTGGTGATGCAAATAAGCCTGCGGAATATCGCGATGCGCTTTATCAAGTTGCCGCGCCTTTTACTGCGAACAAAGAGTTGTTGGTAAAAGTAAAAGATCGTTACAGAGGAGTGACTTGGGGGAATGATGAGGTTGCGATTGTGAGAGATGCTTGGTATAACACGCGTAACGAAAGTAGTTATTTGTTCAATCCGTCAAATCCAACTCAAGAACCAATCCGTTTTTTCAGTAGAAATTCGCAAGATGCTTACAATAATCCTGGAAATTTCGTAACTGAAATGAATGATTATGGTTACAATGTTTTAGCTATTAACAAAGGAAAATTGATGTTAGTTGGAGAAGGAGTTTCTGCGGAAGGAATTTTACCTTTTGTTGATGATTTTGATATCAAAACGCAAAAAACTTCTCGTTTATGGAGAGCGCAGAAATCAGATAAATTAGAAGCGATTGCTCGTGTTATCGATCCGAAGAAAGGGATCATTTTAGAACAAATTCAATCGAAATCAGATTATCCAAATTTATATGTTCGTAATATTTTTCAGAAAGGAGGAAAGCCAAAACAAGTAACGTTTACAAAAAATCCTTTTGAAGCAATGAACAAAGTTTCGAAAGAGTTAATTACGTACAAACGAGCTGATGGTGTAGAATTATCAGGAACTTTATACTTGCCACCAAATTATGATAAAACGAAAAAGGAAAAGTTACCAATGTTAATGTGGGCTTATCCTCGCGAGTTCAAAGATGCATCTACGGCTGGTCAGGTAACAACTTCTGAAAATAAATTTACTTCTCCTTCTTACGGAGGTCCTATTTATTGGGCATTGAGAGGATATGCGGTTTTAGATGATGCGGCTTTCCCGATTATTGGAGAAGGAAAAGAAGAGCCAAATGATACCTTCGTTCCTCAATTGGTTGCCAATGCAAAAGCAGCGATTGATGCGGTAGATAAATTAGGTTATATTGATCGTGAAAGAGTTGCGGTTGGTGGACATTCTTATGGTGCGTTTATGACAGCGAATTTATTAACACATTCTAATTTATTTGCGGCAGGTATCGCACGTTCAGGTGCTTATAACCGTACATTGACGCCTTTTGGATTTCAATCTGAACAACGTAATTATTGGGAAGCTCCAGATGTTTACAACACAATGGCGCCTTTCCAAAATGCAGATAAAATGAAAACACCATTGTTGTTAATTCATGGTGAAGCAGATAATAATACAGGAACTTTCCCGATGCAATCTGAGCGCTATTTCAATGCATTGAAAGGTTTGGGAGCGACAACTCGTTTGGTTTTATTACCAAAAGAATCTCACGGATATGCAGCCAGAGAAAATATTCTTCACATGTTGTGGGAACAAGATCAATGGTTAGAGAAATATGTGAAAAACAAAGGAAAAAATTCTGAAAAGAAATAATTCTCAATATAAGAAAAGCGATTCAATTTTGAATCGCTTTTTTATTGTAAATAATTATTATATTTAGTTCATAATTAATCAACTATGAAATTAAAAGCTTTACTCTTCTTTCTAATGATTTTTTCTCCATTTCTATTTGCTCAAAATTTGTGGAAAGTAGAATATGAAACCTATGATAAAATGTTTTTTGACGAAAAAGATCCTGTTTTTAAGGCAGAATTAGATAAAAACAATTCTACACCAAAATACTATCAATTACTTTTTAATGAAAATCAGTCGTTTTTTTCTGAAATTGTAAGAATTGATAATAGTCAAAATCAATCATCTATGTCGATGAGTACAATTGATGATAATATTTACATCGATTATAAAACTTCACAATATAAGATTGAAGGAAATTATGTGAACAAGAATATTTTAATAATAGATAATTTGCCTAAATACACTTGGACAATTAGTAGAGAATCAAAAGAAATTTTGGGAATTAAAGTAAAAAAAGCAATAACCGAATACAAAGATTCTAAGATAGAAGTTTGGTTTGCGCCAACTTTACAACCAAAAGGAGGACCAATATTTTTCAATGGGTTACCAGGTTTAATTTTAGAATTGAAAGCTGTAACAACAATGAAAGACGAAAGTTATGAAACGATTTTCAGAGCAATTAATATAAAAGAAGCATCTAAAAACGAAGTGATTAAAATTCCATCAAAAGGTCAGAAAATGACACAAATTGAGAAAGATGATTTTGTGAAAGAAGCAAATAAAAAGATGATGGAAGCTTATAATAACAAGGTTTCGAAAGATTAAAACATAAAAAAACCACTTCTTTAGAAGTGGTTTTTAAATTTTATAGCTGAGGTATTATAACATTTTCAAGAAGTTAACTTCTAATTCCGTTAATCTTCTAAAATCACCTCTTTGTAAAGTTTTCTTTGTAAGTCCTGCAAAAGAAACGCGGTCTAACGCTTCTACTTCGTATCCTTTTGTTTCGAAAATACGACGTACAACGCGGTTCCAACCAATATGTAATTCTACACCAACTTCATTTTTCGGTCTACCTTCAATAAAAGAAATTTCGTCAACAACTGCAATTCCTTCAGGAATTAAACGAACACCTTTTTTGATGTCAGCCAAATCATTTGCTGTTAACTTTTTGTCCAATGTAACGTGATATATTTTTTTGATATCATGACTTGGATGTGTTAATTTCTTAGTTAAATAACCATCATTTGTAAACAATAAAACTCCTGTTGTTTGTCTATCCAAGCGTCCTACTGGGAAAATTCTCGCTGTAGTTGCTGTAGACATTAAGTCCATCACAGTTTTACGTCCTTTTTCATCATTTGATGTTGAAATAAAACCTTTTGGTTTATTCAACACAAAATATACATTTTTCTCTGAAGAGATTTTACGACCATCGAAACGAACTTCATCATCGGGTTGTACTTTATAACCCATTTCAGTAATCACTTGACCATTCACTGTAACGATTCCAGTTTTGATCAACTCGTCGGCCTCTCTTCTGGATGCAATCCCTGCATTCGCTACATATTTATTTAAACGAATAGTCCCGTCATCAACTGGTGCTTTTTTCAGTCTTTTAACAAATGGTTTTTCACCTGGTTTGTTAAACGGTTTCTTTGGTCCAAAACTTTTCTTTCCTTCTTCTGATGGTTTTCCACCAAAAGTTGGTTTTCCTTTCCCTGAAGATGGTTTAGAAGAAGAATTTCCTCTTGCTCCACCTTTTCCACGATTGTTCCCGCCTTGGGAATTTCTGTCGTTGGATTGATTTCGTCTGTTATTCATCTGAATTTGATTAATTTATGCGCTGATTAAAATTTTGCGCAATAGTTTGCAAAGTTAAGGGATTTATTTCGATTAATACGATACTAAATACACCCGCAACAATCATTCCCTTAAAAAAATAATGTAAAATCTTATATGCTTGTGTCGATTTTATTCTCCAAATGATAAATAAAATCACTGTGAAAGCGATATTCGCAGCAATAAAAAAGTACTTCATCGCGCCAACATCATTTTTCATAATGATAATAATTCCAATGATTAATTCTGTAATAATTAAACATGAAATCAAAACTTTTGTAAAATCTATTCCATATTTGATTGGAATTGAATCATAATTATAAATCAAATCTGCTTTTTGAGAACTCAAATCTTTTACAATATCAGTAATCAATAATAAAATACTCAAAAAAGTAGCATGTAAAGCCAAATTGAACGTGAAATGATCAAAATAAACCAATAAGGCGAAAAATGGCATGACACGAATAATAACCAAATAAAAGTTTTTGATCAATGCAAATCGATTGATTTTGTGGCTATAAAACCAAACTAGAAATTGATAAATCAAAAAGAAAATGAAAACCTTCCACGAAATTAAGGCTGCAATAATCAATGCTAAAGCATTCAGAACAATGTAAACAGTTAGTTTGAAACCTTGCGAAACTTGTTTCTGAAGATAAACTTGTAAAGGACGTTTGAGTTCGTCTTTTTCTAAATCGTAAAAATTATTGATGATATATCCCGCGGCCACACAAAGTATCGAACAAAGAATAAGCCCGTCCAACTTTGGATTTGTCAACAATTGACGATGACCAACTTCTGGCGCAAAAATAAAAAGTGCAGCAAGGTATTGTGCCAATATTAACACAATTAAATTATAGCCACGAACAACAGAAAATAATGCAAAAACTTTTAAGATTATTTTCTGAACGTTCATTGATTATATTTTTATAAATTATTTTTTAGAATTTGTAAATAACTTCGGTCTGGAAGTCTTTTAAGTAGCTTTTCGCTTTGTCATAATCTTGTGTAAAACCAAGAACATAACCGCCTCCGCCAGAACCACAAAGTTTTAGGTAATACGTATCTGTATCAATTCCAGTTTTCCATGCATTCACCAGTTTTTGAGGAATCATTGGTCTGAAATGCTCATAACCCCAAGCTGACAATTTTTGAAGATTTGAAAAAAGTGGATTGTATTCACCTTTCACAAAGTTTTCGATACATGCGTTGTTGTATTTAATAAATTCTTCTTTCAATGTTTTACGAAAACCCTCTTTTTTCATTTTTTCGAAGAAAATATGAATCATTGGCGCCGTTTCTCCTGGTGTACCCGAATTGATTAAGAAAACAGCTCCTTTTCCGTCTACGTTTGCAGAAGGTAAACCAATTGTCGAGATATCATCTTTTGATTGAATTAATAAAGGAATATTCATGTAACAAATCAAAGGATCAATTCCAGAACTTTTTCCATGAAAATGAGATTCTAAATTTCCGAAAAGAGCTTTTAATTTGCTAATTTTTTCTTTGTTTAGATTTTGATTGATATCAATTTTATTCAAGGCATATTTGTCATAAATAGCTGCAACCAAAGCGCCAGAACTACCTACACCATATCCTTGAGGAATGTTAGAATCGAAGTACATTCCGTTTGCAACATCTTCCGAAAAAGATTTTGTATCAAAAGTATCTGCAAAATTCTCTTCTAAAAATTTCGCATAATTTTTCAAGTGAGCATTTGACTCTTCTGCAATTTCAGAAGGCTCAAATTTTAATGCACCTTGGTAAAAATTATAAGGAATTGTTAATCCTTTCGAGTTTTCAATAATTCCATATTCGCCAAAAAGTAAGATTTTGGCATAAAATAATGGGTTCTTCATTCAATGCTAAAATTGGTACTGCAAAGTTACAAAATTTAAGCCATTCTTTTTTTAATTTGAGGAAGAGTTTTGTTTTAAAAAATTGTAAATCACATTATTTTTTGATTAATAGTAGTTTTTGGAATATATTTTGACTAAATAATTTAGAATAAATTGGTTAAATTTCAATTAATAATCAATGATTTTAACCGAATTAGCATTAAAAATAGAGAATTAATGTATTAAAATATATAAATTTGTGCCATGTATATCACCGAATATCTATCGAATGAGATAAAACCAGGGAAAGTTAATTCTTCTCCAAGTCAGCTTTTAGAAGTTGTGCAAGAGAATAAATTGACGCATTTACCTTTGTTTAAAGGGTTGGATTTTGTTGGAAATATCTCGGAAGAAGATTTGATTGAATTATCAATTGATGATGAAAAAGTAGATTATACTTCGTATTTGGAGAGTTTTTATCTTTCTGAATCGAGTACGCTTTTAGATGCAATTCAGATGATGTATACGAATCAGGCGAATATCTTACCGATTATTAATGAACAATCGCGTTATGTTGGTTTTATTACGGAAACGGATATTATCAACACGTTTGCAAATTTCCCTTTTGTCGCTGCACAAGGCGTTTCGATGTTAGTTTCGATTGCGGAAAAAGATTTGTCGATGACCGCGATTTCTAATATTATTGAAGTGAATAACGGAAAAATTTTGGGAATGATGATTGTTGGGAATAAGGAGGATAGCGTTTATGTTTTGCTGAAATTTAGTTCATCGAACTTGTTGACAATTGGTGAGACATTTGAACGTTATGGATATCAAGTGATTCAAAAATTTTATAATGACGAAAAACAAGAACTTCTGCAAAGTCGTTATGCACAATTGTTAAAATACATGAATACCTAATGATAAAAGTTGCACTTTTTGGACAAAAAACAAGTACGTCTTTAACGGATATTATTCCACCATTTATTAATTATTTAGTTCAGAACGAAATTGCTTTTTGTGTTGAGCAAAATTTTCTTCAAATCTTAAAAGAAACAACTGATTTTGATACTGATAATGTAGAAACCTATACTTCTCATGATGATTTAGACAAATCGGTCAAGTTTTTATTCAGTTTTGGTGGAGACGGAACAATCTTATCGGCAACTACAATTGTTAAGGATTCTAATATTCCAATTATTGGCGTAAATACGGGACGTTTAGGCTTTTTAGCAACAATTAATAAAAGTGTATTGTTGGAGCAAATGGATAGTTTTTTCAATGATGATTATAACATTATTCCACGAACTTTATTAACAGTGAAAAGAAGTGATGGTGTAGAAATTGAAAATAATTTTGCGATAAACGAAGTAACTGTAGTTCGCCGTGAAACAACTAGTATGATTACAGTTGATGCTTATTTGAACAATGAATTTCTAAATTCTTTTTGGTCTGATGGATTGATTATTTCTACGCCAACAGGCTCTACAGGATATTCGTTGAGTTGTGGTGGACCAATTGTTCATCCGTCCAATCAAAATTTTGTTATTACACCTGTTGCGCCACATAATCTTAATGTGCGTCCATTAATTGTATCAGAAAACGAAAAAATTGACTTGAAAATACGTAGTAGAGCTAATGAATACTTCCTTTCGTTAGATTCTCGTAACTTTCCTTTAACAACTGACGTCGAATTGACGATACAAAAAGCTGACTTCAAAATCTTAATCGTTGAAGCTATTGACGCGACTTATTTCACAACTTTGAGAGAAAAAATGCTTTGGGGTTCAGATAAAAGGAATTAAAATTTACAATAAAACTTCTTAATTTTTGTTAAATCAGTTACGTTGAATTGACTTTTGTTTATATTTGTTCGAATTTAAAAGAAGATAAAAAGCAAAAGCCGAAAAAATAACACAACTTATGAGGAGATTATTTTTGTTTGTTTTTATACTATGTATTTCGCAATTAACTTTTGCGCAAAGACATGAACTCGGAATTTTTGCTGGTGGAGCAAATGTGATTGGAGATATTGGTAAAGCCAGTTATATCAATCCATTTCCTACTAAAACTGAACCTGATGGAAAAATTTTCCTGCCTGTTTCGATTGGAGGGTTGTATCGTTTTAATATAAATCCGCAAATGGGTTTTAGAGCAAATATATCTTATTCAAAAGTTGGAGCAAGTGATCACCGCTCGAAAGAGTATTACAAATTAGAAAGAAATAAAAATTTTCGAAATAATATTGTAGAAGGATCTTTGATGTTTGAGTATAATTTCTTTAACATCAATGATGATCAAGAAAAAGCGCAATCACCTTATATTTTTGTAGGAGTTGGAGCTTTTTCTGCAAAAGGAAAAGAATATGATTACGATGGAACAAACAACGTAATTATCGAAAAAACAAAATATAATACCGATTTAACAATTCCTTTTGGAGTTGGATATAAAGTAAGATTCAATTACAATTGGATTTTATCTTTTGAGACAGGTGTTCGATATACAAATGTGGATTATATCGATTATAATACAGGCAAATTTAGTGAGGAATATAAAAATATTTTCCCAAATTTTCCTTATGATAATGAAGTAGTTTACGGAAATCTATCTAACAAAGATTGGTATGTTATAACAGGAATTTCGTTGACATATAGTTTTGGTCGACCTGCTTGTTATTGTGATTAAAAAAAGAATGGAAACTAGTTTAGTAGAACAAATAGATAAAAATAATATACCTAATCACGTTGCAATCATTATGGATGGTAACGGAAGATGGGCCAAGAAGAACGGTAAAGAAAGAACTTTTGGACATAAAAGTGCTTTAGGAGCTGTTCGATCTTCTATAGAGACATGTCGTAGATTAGGAATAAAACATCTTACACTTTACGCATTTTCTACAGAAAACTGGAATCGTCCAAAATTAGAAGTCAATGTTTTAATGACTTTATTAAGTTCTGCAATTAAGGACGAAATAAATGAATTACACAAAAATGGAGTTCGCTTGAATGTGATTGGAGATTTATCAAAATTACCAAAAAAAGCATTCAAAGATTTGACTCAAGCAATGGAAAAAACGAAAGACAACACAGATTGTGTTTTGACATTAGCATTAAGTTATGGTTCGAAAGAAGAACTATTACACGCGATGAAATCTATTGCCCAAAAATACAAAGACGGAGAAATATCCGACAATGATTTTAATGAAGAATTAGTTCATCAAAACTTATATACACACGATTTACCTATGGTAGATCTTATGATTAGAACAAGTGGCGAAACCAGAATTAGTAATTTCTTGTTGTGGCAAATTGCTTACGCAGAATTATATTTTACAGAGGTTTTGTGGCCTGATTTTAACGAGGAAGAATTTTATAAAGCAATTTTAAATTACCAAAATCGAGAACGTAGATTTGGTAAGATAAGCGAGCAACTAACGAACTAATCGAACTGAAATAGAGGATTATGAAGAAAATTTTTTGGACAATGTGTATGCTTGGAGCTTACATGGCACAAGCGCAAGTCGTAGATTCTACGAAAACCATTGATTCAACACAACAAGATAATTTTGTCTTAGATTATACCAATGCACGAACTTTCAAATTGAAAGATATCGTTGTAACAGGTGACTCTAAATATTCTAAGAATCAAATTATCCGTTATGCAGGTTTTGCTATCGGTGAAGAGATAGAATTACCAGGTACGAAGGTAAATAATGCTGTAAAAAAATTATGGAGATCTAATATTTTCTCTGACATCGACTTGTATGTAGATAAAATAGAAGGTAACGAAGTAACATTAGAGCTTGCCTTGGTTTCAGTTCCTAGTTTAGGAGAAATTAAGATTAACGGCGTGAAAAAATCGCAACGCGAAGATTTAATCAAACAAAATAAATTAAATCCAGGTGTTAAGATTACACAAAGTTTAATCAATACGACAAATAATAAAATTAAAGATTATTATACTGGAAAAGGTTATCCTAACACAACAATTAATGTAGAACGTCAGCCAATTGTTGGTAAAGAAGACGAAGAAAACATTACATTAAATGTGAATCGTGGAGAGCGTGTAAAGATTAAGAAAATCATTTTCGAAGGAAATGAAAACTTAACTGCTGCTCGTTTACGTAAAAAAGGGATGAAAAATACCAAACAGAAATCTATCAATATCTTCAAGTCATCTAAAATGATTCCTGAAAAATTCCAGGAAGATTTAAAAACATTGGTTGAAGAATACAAATCTGTTGGTTTTAGAGATGCTAAAGTTGAGTCATACAATATCGAAAAAGTTGATGATAAAAACTTATTGGTAAAAATTAAGGTTAACGAAGGAAAACCATATTTCTTAGGAGATGTAACGTTTTCTGGAAACTCAATTTATACTTCTGAGCAGTTGCAACGAATTTTTGGATATAAAACCGGAGATCGTTATGATGCTGTCGGAATCAATAAAAAGATTTCGGGATCAGAAAAAGATGATGATATTTCAACGTTATACATGGACAGAGGGTATTTATTTGCACGTGCTATTCCTGTTGAAAAAAGTGTGAAAAATGATACGATTGACCTGGAAATCAAAATTTTTGAAGGAACTCAAGCTACACTTAATAAAGTAACGATTAACGGTAATACAGAAGCACACGATCATATTTTATACCGTGAGTTAAGAACTAAACCAGGAGATTTATTCTCTAAATCGGACATTAAACGTACGATGATGGAGTTAGCTTCTTTAGGATATTTAGAGCCAACGCAAATTGTTCCAGACATTCAACCAAATCAAGATAATAATACAGTTGATGTAGAGTGGAAAGTTGCGCCAAAATCATCTTCTCAAGTAGAATTACAAGGAGGATATGGTGCAGGTACTTTCATTGGTACATTAGGATTAACTTTCGGGAATTTCTCATTGAAGAATTTTTTCAATAAAAAAGCTTGGAAACCGATTCCAATGGGAGATGGACAACAATTATCATTAAGAGCACAAGCTGGTAACGGATATAAAAATTATAGTTTATCATTTGTTGAACCTTGGATTGGAGGAAAACGCCCTACAGCTTTATCAACATCTTTTTATTATTCACAATACGATTACCGCGATAATTATGGAATAAAATCGAAATTGGATATCTTAGGAGCATCAGTTGGTTTAACAAAGTTATTAACTTGGCCAGATGATTATTTCCGTTTATCAAACTCAATTTCTTATCAGTTATATAACTTCGATAATTATGCGATGACTGTTGGTAATTTGAACTATGAGAATGGTTCGTCAAACAACTTGAACTATACATTAGGTTTAACACGTAATTCAGCTGGGCCAGATCCTATTTTCCCACAATCAGGATCAGAAATTAGTTTATCGTTTACGACAACATTTCCTTATTCAGCTTTTAATAACAAAGACTATACAAACATGTCTGATGTAGAAAAATTCAAATGGTTAGAATATTATAAATTCAAAGCTAAAGCATATTTCTACAAAGAATTAACTGGTAAATTAGTTTTAAAAGCCGGTGGAGAGTTTGGAGTTTTAGGAACATATAACCGTAAAATTGGAACAATTCCTTTCGAACGTTTTTACTTAGGAGGAACAGGTCTTACACAAAATCGTTTCGATGGACGTGAGATTATTTCATTAAGAGGTTACGAAGATGCAACAAATTCTGGTGGACAAACAGGAGATATTACGCCAGAAGGAGGTGGTACGATTTATAATAAATATTCATTAGAATTGCGTTATCCAATCACAATGAGCCAAACAGCTAAAATTTATGCATTAACTTTTGCGGAAGGAGGTAACGTTTGGAACAATACAAGTGAATTTAAACCGTTTGAATTAAAACGTTCTGCAGGGGCAGGTGTTCGTATTTACATGCCAGCATTTGGTTTATTAGGATTCGATTTCGGATATGGATTTGATAAAGGATTTGGACAAACAGAACGCTCAGGATGGCAAACTCACTTTATTATTGGACAACAATTCTAATAAATTGAATAAATTTGCTTAGAACATTTTGGCATAATTTTAGAATTAACACACCACAAATATGAAAAAATGGATTAGTTTTATAGCGTTGTTCTTTGGATTAGCAAGTTTCTCTTTTGCGCAAAGATTTTGTTATGTAGACAGTCAGTATATTTTAGAAAATTTACCAGAATATACATCGTCTCAAAACAAATTAAAATCTCAAACAGAGTCTTGGCAAAAAGAAATTGAGCAAAAACAAGAAAATTTAGCTAAATTACAAGCCGAATTCGAAGCCGAAAAGATTTTATTAACGGCAGAACAGGTGAAAGAGCAAGAGAAAAAGCTAGCTGATGAAGTAGCGGCTGTAAGAATTTTGCAAGATAAACGTTATGGACCAAATGGTGATTTAGTTAATCTGAGAAGATCAATGGTAAAGCCTTTACAAGATCAAATTTATAATGCGACAAAAGAAGTTGCAGATAAAAGAGGATATGGTTTTGTATTTGATAAAGGAAGTGATTTAATCATGATTTATACAGATCCAAAGTTTGACATAAGTAGAGAAGTATTAATGACTTTAAGACCAGAGTTGAAACCAAATAATTCAAAAACATCAACTTCTGGAAATAATAAAACTAGTAATAGTAGCAATAAAACAAGAAAATAAATTTTAAAAAACAAATTAGACTAGAAATGAAACAAATTAGATTGATAGCAGTATTTACAATGATGGTTTTCGGAAGCGTTTTATCTTTCGCTCAAGAAATTGCACATATTGATACGCAAGCAGTAATTGAATCAATGCCAGCTTACAAAAAAGCAGAGGCTGATTTACAAGCATTAGGTAAAAAACACGAAGATGCTATCGCAAAATTACAAGCAGACTATAAAACTTTTATGGAAACTGCTCAAAAAGATTTAGCTGGTAAATCTCAAGAAGAGGCTCAAAAATTAATTGCAGCGAACAAATACCAAGAGAAAGAGCAAGAAATGCAAAAGAAATACGAAACGTATGCAAAAGCTGCTCAAGATGAAATGCAAGCAAAAGAGAAAGCTTTAATGGATCCAATCGAGAAAAGAGTAATGGATGCAATTAATGCTGCTGCTGCAAAAAAAGGAGTTAAATATGTTTTACCTGCAGGTGTTTTAGTTTACAAAGCTGGAGGATACGACTTATTAAATGACGTTAAAAAAGAATTAGGATTATAATTTTAAGATATTAATAATACCTTCAAGCCACTATTTTAGTGGCTTTTTTTATATATGAAAAGAATTTTAGTTACCGGAGCGAATGGTCAGTTAGGTCAATCGATTTTAGAGCAATCAAAAAACTACAAGGAAATTGAATGTTTTTTTGTCACTCGAAATGAATTAGATATTACGAATGAAGAATTAATTAATCATTATTTCGAAGATAAATCATTCGATTTTGTTGTCAATTGTGCAGCTTATACAGCGGTTGATAAAGCTGAAGATGATCAAGAGAATGCTTATTTAGTAAACGCAAAAGCAACAGAATTTTTAGCAAAAATCACGAATCAAAAAGGAATTCCTTTTATTCACGTTTCGACAGATTATGTATTTGATGGAACTGAAGCTCAACCTCGTCTAGAAACAGATCAAACAAATCCTATAGGGGTGTATGGTCAAACAAAATTAGATGGCGAAAATTTAGCATTAGAAAACAATTCTAAAACGATTATTTTACGCACAGCTTGGGTTTATTCTCGATTTGGAAATAATTTCGTTAAAACGATGCTTAGGTTGTTTAATGACAAAGATTCGATCTCTGTTGTAGCAGATCAAATTGGTTCGCCAACAAATGCAATTGATTTGGCTGATGTAATCTTAACGATTATTTTGAAAGATGATTTAACCTATGGAATTTTTAATTATTCGAATGAAGGAAAATGTTCTTGGTTTGAATTTGCGCAAAAAATTAAAGAATTGTCTAATTCAACAATCGAAATTAATCCTGTTCCAACTTCAGCTTATCCGACAAAAGCGAAACGTCCTGCGTATAGTTTATTGGATAAATCGAAAATAAAAGAAGTTTATCAATTTGATATTCCGACTTGGGAAGATAGTTTGAAAAAAGAATTGAAACACCTGATTTAGTTTCAATTTTAATAACATAAAAAAGCTCGAGAAATTCTCGAGCTTTTATTTATCTGACAGATTATTGATTAATCTAAAATCTCAAAACGAGTATAAGGTTGCAACGCTTTCGGAATTTTTACTGTTCCATCAGCTTGTTGGTGATTCTCTAAAATTGAGGCTAAAATACGTGGTAAAGCCAAAGCAGAACCATTTAAACTATGTGCTAATTGAGTTCCGTTTTCATCTTTGTAACGTAATTTCAAACGATTCGCTTGGAAAGTCTCAAAATTAGATACAGATGAAACTTCTAACCATTTTTCTTGCGCTTCAGAGAAAACTTCAAAATCGTATGTAATTGCAGATGTAAATCCTGTATCACCACCACAAAGTCTTAAAATACGGTATGGTAATTCTAAATCTTCTAAAATTCCTTTTACGTGCTCAATCATTCCGTCTAAAGCAGCGTAAGAATTTTCTGGTTTTTCGATACGTACAATCTCAACTTTCTCAAATTGGTGTAAACGATTTAATCCTCTAACATCTTTTCCATAAGAACCCGCTTCACGACGGAAACATGGTGAATATGCAGTCAACGTAATTGGTAAATCTTCTGCTTTTACAATTGTATCACGGTAAATATTCGTCACAGGAACTTCCGCAGTAGGAATCAAGTACAAATCATCTTCTCCAATATAATACATTTGTCCTTCT
>NZ_DLJR01000037.1:0-71135 GCF_002484365.1 Empedobacter sp. UBA7611 | reverse complement strand
GTAATTTTAACACCTAATTCAAAATCAATGATGTTAAATTTCTTAGCAACTTCCCAGTGTGGCAAATTGTTTGGTTTTGCAGTTGCATCTCCGTGTTCAAAAACGATTTCATTATCATCAGCATCTTTTCCTGCTTTTACGATTTCGTTCGGAATATTCGGGATTTGATACAAAATATCTTTAACGGATGTTTCGTAAGACGATAATAAATCTTGTAACTCTTTTGATTGAGTTTTTAAATCAACCGTTTTGTTTTTTAATTCATTAGCCTCTTCCGATCTTCCATCTTTAAACAAATTACCAATTTCTTTTGCTAATTTGTTGGATTCAGCTAATACATTATCTAATTCAAATTGTGTTTTACGACGAAGTTCATCCACATTTAAAACTTCATCAACAAGATCTAATTGTTTGAAGTTACGTTTTTTTAGTCCTTCAATTACACGATCTTTGTTTTCTTGAATGTAAGAAACTACTAGCATACTTTTATTAAATTTATACAAATGTATAAATAATTAATTTTTTAGAATAAAGATTAAATGATTTAGGATCAAAAATTAATCAAAATCAATTAATTTTTAAATTTAACTGTCTTCATTAGATAAATAATTAACACAATGTTTTTTACAAAAAATATTCAAAAATTGTAAAATAATTTATAACTTATTTAAAATCAATTTTTTAAATTTTATTTATTGAGAATTGATTAATACAATTATATTACATTGATTTTACATGCTGTTGTTTACGTTTCGAAATACATTTGTCAAAGAAAATTAATCGAAAATTATTAATAATTAAAACAATAAAACAATGAAAAAATTTTTCGCAGTAGTTGCAGTAGCAGCTTTATCTTTAGGAGCAGTATCTTGTGGTGAGAAAAAAGCAGAAGAAGCACCAGCTAACGTTGATTCAGCAGCAGCAGTAGTTGATTCAGCAGCAGCAGTAGTTGACTCAGCAGCAGCAGTAGTTGACTCAGCAGCAGCTAAAGTTGATTCAGCAGCAACTGAAGCTCCAGCAAAATAATTTGAAATAACATTCAGATCATATAAAGAAACCACTTATTAGATAAGTGGTTTTTTTATGCTTTTTTGCGATGTAAATAGCGCGTTAACTTGATTGATAAATCTAAAAGTATAATTTTAGAATTACCATTTCGTTCGATATGATACGACGCTTCATTAATTTCATTTAAAATATCTTCGATATTTGCTCCATGTATAAAAGGCGCAAAACCTTGCCATTTAAAACCTCCTGCATTAATTTGCAAGAAAACTAAATCATCAGATTGATACGTTTTTAATAAAGCTTGACGAAAAATCTCGGAACAATAATTTAAAAAATCTTTTTGTTCACTTCTCGACCAACTTGCAATTTGATTCGACCAATCAATTAAATCTTTTAAAACAGTTGGAGTTTTCGCTGCCATAAACGCTTTTCGAACCCAAGTCACAAAATATTTATCGAATAAATGCTCATCATCATTCAATTGATGCAACGCTTCTCGTACATTTCCTTGCGATAAAAAAGCAATATGTTGCGCTTTTTCTGGATTAATATTTTTCTTCTCAACCAAATAGTTCTTTACATCCGATTGCGATAAACGTGGGATTTTGACTAATTGACAACGAGAAGTAATGGTTTGTAAAATCAAATCTTCACGTTCTGTTACCAATAAAAAAAGTGTTTTTTGAGGCGGTTCTTCAATTATTTTCAACAATTTATTTGCAGCTGCAGTAGTCATTTCCTCAGCTTGCCAAATAATCATGATTTTATAGCCTCCTTCGTAACTATTTAGCGCTAATGTTTTGACTATTTCATCCGCTTCATCAACAGGAATAACGCCTTGTTTTTTCTCAATACCAAGATGAGACATCCAATCCGTTAAATTTCCATAGACATTTTCGTCTACAAAAGTTCGCCAATCGTTTAATAAATACTTAGCAAGTGGCTTTTTTACACTTTCTGTTGCTGAATAAGGAAAAGAAAAATGTAAATCGGGATGTTGTAATTTATCAACTTTTAGATTGCATTGTTCGTTATTCAAACCGCACAAAACCTCGCGTGCATATGCAATAGCCAAAGCCAAAGTTCCCGAACCTTCTGAACCAGAAAATAGCTGCGCATGACTTATACGACCATCTTTTATAGATTGTTGAAGTTTGTTTTTAATCTCCTGTTGTCCAATTACATTTTCCCAAAGCATAGTCCAAAGTTACTATTTTTATTTTACAGAATTTATCAAACTTTTTAATCGATTGATTTCTTCTAAATTAGCAATTCCAGAATCGTCAATCATAGCTGACGAATGAAAGTAGGTTGCATGTGTATATGAATCAATTTCTTCAATATTTGTTGAGCGCAAACCACCTCCAGGCATAATTGTGATTTTATTTCCTGCTTTTTTAACTAGTTTTTTTAATTCACGTTTTCCGTAATTAACATCACTATCCAAGCCAGAAGTTAAAATGGTTTTGAATCCTAAATCAATCACCATTTGAAGTCAATCTTCAGCAGCAGAAGTTCTGTCAAAAGCTCGATGAAACGTACATGGAAAAGGTTTTGAAAGTTCAACTAATTCTTGATTTCGTTCAAAATCAATTTTATTATCTTCATTCAAAATTCCAAAAACAAAACCATCAATTCTAAAATTTTTAATCATAATAATATTAGATTTCATTTGTTCAAATTCTTCATCAGAATAACAAAAATCTCCACCACGAGGGCGAATCATCACCATAATATCTTTGTCTGTTTCTTTTCGCAATGTTTTGATATCTTCAAAATCTGGTGTAATTCAACCTGTTGAAGCATCGGCACATAACTCAAACGTGAAGTTAATAACAATTACACAGAAGCAAATGGTTGGCAATATACATTTTTCGCTCCTCAAGATATTAATGGAATGATTGATATTTATGGTGGAAAAGATGGTTTTGAGGCAAAATTGGATGAATTATTTAATGCACCATCAGAAACAACAGGTCGAGAACAAGTGGATGTTACGGGACTTATTGGACAATATGCGCAAGGAAATGAGCCGAGTCATCACGTAGCGTTTTTGTACAATTAAATTGATAAACCTGAAAAAACAAAAGAATTGGTTCATAAAATTTTGGACGAACATTATAAAAATTCGCCAGATGGATTAATTGGTAATGAAGATTGTGGACAGATGAGTGCGTGGTATGTTTTGGCTTCGATGGGAATTTACAGTGTTACGCCAGGTTCTGGAATGTGGACGACGGTCGAGCCATATTTTGATGAAATCACGATTAATTTAGAAGATGGAACGAAGCATGTAATCACAAAAAATAATTATAAAGAAAATCAATTTTTAGGATTTGAATTTTTGAAAGATAGAGAGATTAAACCTATTTCTGAAAGTGAAAAAATTGTAACAGTTCCAGTTTTGGTTGCTGAAGACAGATCATTTCAAAATAAAATGAATGTTGAAGTAAAATCTTCTGAACCAAATGCGAAAATTTATGTTTCTGTGAATGGTAAAAAAGCTGAAATCTATAAAAAACCAATTTCAATCAAAGAAACAACTACAATTTCTTCTTTTGTGGAAGTGAATGGAAAGAAAAGTAAAACAATTTCTGGAACATTTACTAAGAAACCAAATGATTATACAATTCAGTTGAATTCTACCTACACACCGCAATATCATGCAGGTGGACCGCAAGGTTTATTGGACGGAATTGTTGGTGATAGCAATTGGAAAAAAGGGGATTGGCAAGGATATTATGATCAAAATTTTGATGCAATTGTTGACATGAAAAAAGCGAAATCCGTTTCTTCGGTTGTCATGAATTTCTTACAAGATTCTCGTTCTTGGATTGTCTTACCTACAAAATTAGAAGTCTATACATCGAAAGATAATCAGAATTTTAAATTGGTTGGAATGTTAGAAAAACAAGTTGATGCATTTGATAATAACGTGTTTTCTGATTCATGGAAAGTTCAGTTCAAAGAAGAAAAAGCACGTTATATCAAGGTAAAAGCGACAAATTATGGTGCATTTCCAAAAGGTCATTTAGCAGAACCTTTTCAAGGAAAGTCGTATATTTTTGTAGATGAAATAACAGTGAAATAGTGAATAAAAAGTTAATTGTTTTTAATTTAATCGTTATTGGATTAATACTTTTATTTCCAATAATAAATTTTTGTTGGATACATAGTTCTTCAAATTATACTTTTTGGGATATTTATTATCAAACCGAATATCATGAAATTATTTACATTCTTATTGGAATAATTATTTTCTCAAGTTTAATTAGTTTGTTTAAATACAGTAAGTTGATTAATGTTAATTTAGTTTTAACTTCAGTTTTTTTAATGATTATAATTGGAGTATTTATAAATGACATAATTAAATTAAAAAAGGAAGAAAAAGAATACATAGAAAGAGCAAAAGAAGATATTAAAAATGATAAAATTATTTTTCTTCATTCAGGAGGATTTCCTTTACCAGAATTTAGTTCTGAAACCTATGCTAAAATTGACAGTATTCACAATAAATATGGAGTAGATTATATAAATATTGGAGTTTTAGATTTTAAACATGATAAATTAGAACTAAAATATGAAGAAACTGTAAAGCCTTATCTTGAAAAACGTAATGGTAAAGATTGGAAGAAACGAATGCAAAAAGAATTAGATGCAATAAAAAGGGAAAAACTTTATTAACTAAACTTTAGTTAACTTTTTCGTAACTTTATATTCGAAATCGAAGAAAATGCAAACAGAAATTTTAAACAAAACATTACAAAATCGTTCTATCAATCCGACTGCGATGCGATTGTTGGTCTTGGATAAACTGATGAATGCAGAAGTTGCGTTGAGTTTGGCTGATCTAGAAATTGAGATGGATCAAGCAGATCGAGTAACAATTTATCGAACCTTAAAAACGTTTGAAGAAAATAAATTAATTCATTCAATCGAGGACGGAACGGGGTCTATAAAATATGCGCTTTGCGAATCGAGTTGCAAATGTACGCCCGAGTTTACGCATGCTCATTTTCATTGTAACAATTGTAATCAGACGTTTTGTTTGAGAAATATTCATTTGCCAGAAATCAATCTACCCAAAAATTTCGAAGTCGAACAATCTTCATTTATTCTGAAAGGAGTATGTGATCAATGTAAATCCTAAACTTTGCAACCAGATTGCAGCAATAACTTTATAATTTTGAAATATAAATTTTTGAATTATGTCTAAAGCTTGTTGTAGTACGTCAAATGACGAACATAAAGATACTCATGATCACAATCACGAAGGTCATGACCACGAACACAATAATAGTAAAATTTTATTAGGTGCCAGTTTAGCTATTTTCTTTGCTGGGATTTTTGTTCAATATGTTTTAAAACCAACTTGGTTTGTTGATAATCAGACTATTCGTTTGATATGGTTTGGTATTTCTTATATTATAGTAGCATTTCCTGTTTGGGGAGAAGCCTTTAAATTAGCTAAAAAGCTAGATTTTTTCAATGAATTTTCGTTGATGGGAATTGCAACTTTAGGTGCTTTCATTATTGGCGAATATCCAGAAGGTGTAGCGGTAATGTTGTTTTATACAATTGGCGAAATGTTTCAGGAAGCTGCGGTTAATAAGGCAAAAGGAAATATCAAAGCCTTGTTAGATGTTCGTCCAGATACAGCACATGTTTTACGAAATGGTAATTTCGAAACAATAAAACCACAAGATGTGGTAATTGGAGAAACAATTCAGGTGAAAGTTGGGGAAAAAGTTCCGTTAGATGGAATTATGATTTCAGATAAAGGAAGCTTTAATACTGCTGCTTTGACGGGAGAAAGTAAGCCTTCAACTTATAAAACTGGAGAAACTGTTTTGGCAGGAATGTTAAATCTTGAAAATGTAATCGAGATTCAAACGACTAAAAAATTTGAAGATAGTTCGATTGCAAAAATCTTACAAATGGTTCAAGATGCAGCTTCTCGCAAAGCACCAACTGAATTATTTATCCGAAAATTTGCAAAAATATATACACCAATTGTTTTCTTTTTAGCTGCTGCTTTGGTGATTATTCCATACTTTTTTGTTGACAATTATGATTTTCATGATTGGTTGTACAGAGGTTTAGTTTTCTTGGTTGTTTCTTGTCCTTGTGCGTTGGTTATTTCGGTTCCGTTGGGTTATTTTGGTGGAATTGGAGCGGCTTCACGTAACGGAATTTTAGTAAAAGGTTCTAACTTTTTAGATTTAATGGCAAAAGTAAACACAGTTGTGATGGATAAAACTGGAACAATGACAGAAGGTGTTTTCGAAGTGCAAAAAATTGAAACGAATCTCCCTGAAAATGATTTTTTAAATCTTGTTTCGGCTTTAGAAAAGCAATCTACACATCCAATTGCGAAAGCGATTGTGGCAAGTCATCCATCAGAATTGAAAGCAATAGAGGTGGAAGAAATTTCTGGAAAAGGTTTGAAAGGAAAAGTTGATGGAAAAATAGTTTTAGCTGGAAATACTAAATTATTAGATTATTTCTCGATTCAATATCCACAAGAAATTCATGATATTGTAGAAAGCATTGTGGTGGTTGCAGTTGATGAAAAATATGCTGGATATATTACAATTGCTGATAAAATCAAGGAAGATGCGCAACAAGCAATTCAGAAAATGAAAGCTTTAGGTGTTTCGAAAACGATTATGTTGAGTGGAGATAAAAATACCATTACGCAAAAAGTTGCAAAAGAAGTTGGTGTTGATGAAGCTTTTGGTGGATTGTTACCAGAAGGAAAAGTAGAGAAAGTTGAAGCATTGAAAAAAGATCAAAATCAAGTGGTGGCTTTCGTAGGTGATGGAATCAATGATGCGCCTGTTCTAGCGCTTTCTGATGTCGGAATTGCGATGGGTGGACTTGGAAGCGATGCTGCGATAGAAACTGCAGATGTTGTAATCCAAACCGATCAACCTTCTAAAATTGCAACGGCGATAAAAATTGGTCGTGAAACAAAAAAGATTGTGATTCAGAATATCATTTTAGCAATGGGCGTTAAAATTATCGTGCTTTTCCTTGGAGCAGAAGGAATTGCCAATATGTGGGAAGCTGTTTTTGCAGATGTAGGTGTTGCTTTATTAGCAATTTTGAATGCTGTTCGAATTCAACGAATGAAATTTTAGATAAAAAATAAAGCGATCAATTGATCGCTTATTTTTTTATGTATAAATCTTTCATCAAATCTAAATCAACCTTTAAAATATCAGTTAAATAATTTTCGACTGAACCAAAATTCTTATTAATCGCTTCATAAGAGCTTTCCAAATATTCAGGTAAAACATCAATTAGATATTTATAATTCGGATCGATCTTTAAGATGTGTGCATATTTTTGTTCCAAAAAGATATTAGAAGCCAAGTAATCATCCATAATTGTATCTAAATCGACTTTCAAAGCAGATAAAATCATTGCTGTTGCAAATCCAGTTCGATCTTTTCCTGCAGTACAATGAAATAAAATTGGCGTTCTATTTTTATGTTGAATAATATCAAAAAAGCTTTTGTATTGCGTTTGACACGTCTTATCTAAAACAAAATCCTCGTAGATTTTACACATAAATTCTTTTGGATTTGAAATTCCAGCTTTGAATTGTTTCACTAAATTTTCGAAATGTCCAGAAGAAATATCCAAATGAACTTCGTGATTACAACTATTTGGAATGCGATCTTGATTTTTTAAACGTTCGTAAGTCGTGCGTAAATCAATAATTGTTCGAATTGGAAAATCGTTTAAAATCTCCAAATCATCATCTGTCAAATTTGCTAAATCATCAGATCGAATTAACAATCCTTTTCTAATGACTTCATTTTTTGTGTTAATTATTCCACCTAAATCTCTGCAATTAAATCCGCCTTCAAGTGGAAGAGTTCTTTGTCCGAGCGAGATTTCGCATAAAGTATTTTCCATTTTCTGTTCGTTTTTTAGGTTATTTTTAATATGTAAAAGTTAAGGTTAATTATTTAGTTATCATATTAAAATCGTATTAAAAAAAGTATAACTTTTTACTTTAACATTTTATTATTCTTATTCAATCTAAATTTACTTTATATTCGCATAGAATTAGAATAAATCTAAATAATCTGATGGGAGATAAAGTGAAAATTGCGAAGGAGAAGTTCATCTTAAAAAAGAAAGAATTTGTGACACCACATCTTATTCGCGTTCATTTGGAAAATGATGATGTATCTTTTTTTAAGGATACAACGTTGGGCGGAACATGTAAATTACTTTTTCCACCGCTTGGTATCCGTGATATTCACTACGCTGAGTATGATGAAGAGAATCAAAAATGGATTTCGCCATCAGAAAAATTTAAACCAGTTTCTCGTACCTATACGTTGCGCGATATTGATGCAAAAAACAATGTGATTGTGATTGATATTGCAAATCATGGATTGAATGGTCCAGGATCGCGTTGGGCAAATGAGGCGAAAGTTGGAGATATGATTGGAGTTTCGATGAAGTCGAAAAAAAAAGATTTGGCTCCAAAAACAGATTTCATTTTCTTGGCTGCAGATTTAACAGGCTTGCCTGTAATTTCAGCAATTATAGAGTCGCTTCCTGCTAAAACAAACGGAATTGTTTGTGTGGAAGTCCCAACAGAAGATGATATTCACCAAATTGAAACGAAAGCAAATTTAGAATTTAAATGGATTGTGAATCAAAATGTAGGAAGCGGAATAGCTTTATATAGTTTGACAAAAAATCAGAAATTTCCGAAACGCAAAGACGGAAAACGATTTGCTTATGTTGCGGGGGAATCTAAATCTGTAAAGGAAATAAAATCATTTTTTAAAGATGATTTAGAATGGAAAAAAGACGAATTTTATTGTACATCGCATTGGAAAGCAGGAAAAGCAGAGAAAAATGCATTAGAAAATTGTCACGATAAAATAGAACAAGAATTGTTGGTAAGAGTTTTCTAAAAACAAGAGGGATATTTAATCAAAAAGCTTTATCAGAAATGGTGAAGCTTTTTTTGATTATATAAGAATTGAAAAAACGGCTCAATTTTGAGCCGTTTTTTTGTTGTTATTTTACTATTGCATTTCCATTCTTCGCATTCCACCACCTTCTCTTGGTCGGTTTCCGTCTCCATTTTTTGTTGATTTTCCACCAAACTGATTTAAGTTGAATGTTAACGAGAACATTACAAAACGAGTCAGAATATTATTGCGTTGATCGATTGTTGATTCTGCTGTAATTGTACGCGTATAACTGTTATTTTGATTCAATAAATCATAAACTTTAACACCCGCTTCCAACTTATCATCGAAGAAACGATACATCAAACTTATATTCCACAAAAAGAAATCACGCTTGAAACCTGCTGCCATTCTCGAGTTATAATTGTAACTGAAATCATTTGTCCAAGTCAAATTTTTAGGAAAAGTAGAAATAGTTTTAATTCCGAAATTGTGCGTAATATTATTTTGATTATCAATTGAGTAATTGACATATTTAGAATTTGTAAAGTTCAAACGATAAGAAGGTGAAATTGTCAAATAATCACCATAATCCCAATTTAATCTCAATGTAGGTGATAAAGTTGTATTGTATTGCTCGTATTTTACCGCATCTCTAAAGCCTTGCGTTAAAGCATAACTCGCCGACATTCCTACATTTACCCTAAATTTATTGATCCCTTTTTGATATTGTTTATTAAAGAAAAAGTTACCATTTAGACGATAATTTCCTTTTACATTTTCGTATGTTGTTGTTCGTTTATAAATCGAATAATCCATTTCGGTGTAATTAACAATATTTGATTCGTTGTACGTATAACCTAAGTTAGCATTAAATCCTTGACGAGTTTTACGATCAAAATTGCTAAACATCAAATTGATTCGATGTGCTTTATTGGGATCAAGATCTGGATTACCTTTGAAAACATCTAACGGATCAGTTTCGTCTAAAATTGGTAAAACTTGTGATGTCGAAGCCAAACTTGTCTGATAATTATACATTAAGGAAAGTGAGTTGTTTCCGTTTTGATAACGAATATTTCCCGAAATATCTGGCAAGGTTTTGTTTTGAGTTGAGCTGTAATCATCTGCTTTGAATGTTCCAAAATTTTGTTGATTATAGATATTTGCTCCAAAGCGTACAGTTGCCGAAATTTTATTTTTGTTCAATAATAATTGTGCATATGGATTAAATTCATTCAATTGAGTTGAATAAAAACGCGTTAAATCATTGTTCAAATTGTCATATTCTCCTGTTACATCATTATAATTCCACGTTCTATTATTGGTTTCAGAATCGGTTAAATTATAAGCAGAACCAACAGCAATTTTCAAAGAATCTGTAATTGGATACGTATATTTTACATCAAAATTGTATTGATTATTCTTCGAAATATTTTTTTCATTGATGTTTCGATAAATATCCGCTATCGAATCATTTGTATATAAAGTTGTCGAATTGATGAACGAATTTCGATCTGTTTTCCCAATCGAAATACTTGAATTAAAGTCTAGATATGATTGATTTTTGAATTTCTGATTAAGTGATAATAATGTATTAAATGTATTCGAGTTCGATTTTCCATTTGAAGTTTGATTCATTTGATTTCTCAAATCTCCTAAATCTGAATATGTTTTACTATTCGAAACCGATGAATTTGTAGATGAAGAATTACTAAACGATGGATAAAAATAAATTTTTGTATTGTTTTTCGTCCATTCTAAATTTGTTCCAAAATTATGACCATACGTTTCACTTTTAGTTTTAGAATTCGCATCAGAAGTATAAATATTTTTTGGAGCAAAATTTTCGATGTGTTTATATTGATCATTTTTTGAAAACGAATGATTTAAACGATAATCAGCACCAATTTTCAAATTAACATTTAATTGATCGCTATAATTCAATCCAATCGAAGTATTTGTCGTTATACCATCAGAACCTCTTCTTCCCATTCCACCACGACCACGCGAACCTTCACCGCTTGTCATTCCAGAAGCTGCAATATCCGTCGAAGACCCAATCAAACTAATTTTCTTTTTACCTTTAAAATAGTTCGCCATCAAATTGCCTTCGTAATGATTATCCGTTCCATAACCCGCTGTTGCTTTCAGCATATAACCTTTCTTTTTATCCTCTTTCAAGGTAATGTTTAGCGAAGATTTATCCGATTTCGAACGTTCTCCAGAGAATTTTTCATTTTTCGTTTTATAATCCGAAACCTGAATTTTTTTGATAATATCTGCAGGTAAATTTTCTAACGCAACTTTTCCATCCGTTCCAAAAAATGGTTCACCATCAATCAAAATCTCATTAACATCTTTTCCATTTACTGTAATATTTCCGCTGTCATCCATCTCAAAACCTGGTAATTCTCTCAACAAAGCTTCCAAATTTGCATTCGGTTTTACTTTGTAAGAATCAGCATTATACTCGATTGTATCTTGTTTTACAACAATAGGTTCCACATTTGTTACCACAACCTCATCTAAATCATAAATCATCGGATTAATGATAATTGTTCCAAGATCAATATTGTTTTTGATGGATTCGAAACTTTGTTTGAAAACGCCTTCTAAAGGATCATCAATGATTAAATAAACAGGTTTATCTTGTAGATTAACTTCAATTTTGAACGTACCATCATCATTTGTAGATGTAGTAGAAATTTGTGCAGAATCGACTTTGTTGCCTAAAATAACTTCAGAATCAGTTAAAGGAAAATTAAGCACATCCGTTACTTTTCCCGTAATTGTGACTTTTTCTTGTCCAAAAGAAAAAATCGTAATCAAACTAAAAAGAAATGATAGAATATATTTTGTCATGAGATGAATTGGTTTCTTCATCTGTTAGACATCAAATTTTGAGCAAAGTTTAATTTTGATTAAAGTTTTTTCCAACTTTTATCCGAAATTTTATTTAGATCAATTTCAGAAGTTGTGATAAAAAGAGGTGTAATTTCTACAATTCGCTTTACCTGAGTTGTTTTTAGGTTAGATTCAGGACAAAAAGTTTCGATTAAAACAATTTTTTCTGAATCAGAAGAATTGGATTTATAAAGCGTTTTTTGAATTTTTTTATCAATTTTCCAATTTGTACAACTTCCAATACTATAATATTCGAAGGTTAGAAGTGGAAGAAATCCGAAGATAATTCCAAAGATAAATTTCATCACATTCATAAAACTCCATCCGTCTTTCTTTTTGATAGAAAGTAGAAAAAGTACATAAATACTAACTGCCGCAGCAAATGTTAAAAGCTTTGGAAATAGTTTCGCAAAATCATGATTCGCGAATTCTAAACTGATAAAATCTCCAATCAGAAAGTATCCAATAAACCATATAATAAAAATTGTACAGATGATTAAGATAATATTTCGAAGAGTTTTATTCATTTCGCTTTAAGGTTTGTGTGGTATAAATATAAAAATATTCCTGTCAATAGACAGGAATACTCATACTAAAATAGATTTATTTATAAGATTTCAATAAATTCTCTAAAATTTCGCAGGCACATTCCGCCAAGTTTGTCCCTGGACCAAAGATTGCATCTGCACCATTTTGATAAAGATAATCATAATCTTGACGCGGAATAACACCTCCGACTACGATATAAACATCGTCTCTACCTAATTCTTTCAATTGTTTTACAACTTCCGGAACCAACGTTTTGTGTCCTGCAGCCAAAGAAGAAATTCCTAAAATATGAACATCATTCTCTACAGCTTGTTTCGCAACTTCTGCTGGCGTCTGGAACAATGGAGAAATATCCACATCAAATCCCATATCCGCAAAAGAGGTTGCAACGACTTTCGCACCACGATCGTGACCATCTTGTCCCATTTTAGCTACCATAATACGAGGACGGCGTCCATCTTCTTCGGCAAACTCGTCAGCTAAATTACGAGCTTCCTCAAATTTATTCATTTTACCTGCTTCCATAGCATAAACTCCTTGAATTCCTCTTGTAATTGCTTTATGACGACCAAAAACAGCTTCTAATGCATCAGAAATTTCACCTAAAGTAACACGACGACGAGCCGCTTCGATAGATAATTCTAATAAATTTCCTTCGCCTGTTTCAGCAGCTTTTGTTAATTGTGCTAAAATATCTTTTACAGCTTCGCTGTTACGCTCCGCTTTAATTTGATTTAATCGATCAATTTGTTTTTGACGAACAGCAGTGTTGTCAACTTCTAAAATTTCGAACTCTTGTTGTTCTAATTTCGAACGATAAGCATTAACACCTACAATTGCAACTTCACCAGAATCAATTTTGGCTTGTTTTTTTGCAGCAGCTTCTTCAATACGCATTTTTGGAATTCCAGCTTCTATGGCTTGCGTCATTCCACCTAATTCACGAACTTCTTGAATATATTCCCACGCTTGATTTGCCATTTCATTTGTCAAAGATTCAATCATAAAGCTTCCTCCAAAAGGATCAGCCGTTCTACAAATTTGAGTTTCCTCTTGTAAAATGATTTGTGTATTACGTGCAATACGAGCCGAGAAATCTGTTGGCAAAGCAATTGCTTCGTCCAACGCATTGGTATGCAAAGACTGCGTTCCTCCTAAAGCAGCAGCTAACGCTTCTATCGCTGTACGACCAATATTGTTATAAGGTTCTTGCTCTGTTAAACTCCAACCAGAAGTCTGACAGTGCGTTCTCAACATTAATGATTTTTTATTTTGAGGCTCAAATTCTTGCATCAATTTTGCCCATAACATACGAGCAGCTCTCATTTTTGCAATTTCTTGAGGGAAATTCATTCCAATCGCCCAGAAAAATGATAAACGAGGAGCAAAATCATCAACTTTCAATCCTGCTTCCAAACCAGTTTTTACATATTCGTAACCATCTGCAAGGGTATAAGCCATTTCCAAAACAGGCGTAGCTCCAGCTTCTTGCATGTGATAACCCGAAATAGAAATCGAATTGAAGCGAGGAATTTTTTGAGAAGTATATTCGAAAATATCTGCAATAATTTTCATTGAAGGAGTTGGCGGATAAATGTATGTATTACGCACCATGAACTCTTTCAAAATATCATTCTGAATTGTACCAGAAAGTTGATCTTGCGAAACACCTTGCTCTTCTGCAGCTACAATGTAAAAAGCTAAAATAGGAAGAACAGCTCCGTTCATTGTCATCGAAACCGAAATTTTATCCAATGGAATTTCATTGAACAAAATCTTCATATCTTCTACAGAATCTATCGCAACGCCAGCTTTACCTACATCTCCTACAACACGTTCATGATCTGAGTCGTAACCGCGGTGAGTAGCCAAATCAAAGGCAACAGAAAGCCCTTTCTGACCAGCAGCTAAATTTCTTTTATAAAAAGCATTCGATTCTTCTGCAGTAGAAAAACCTGCATATTGGCGAATTGTCCAAGGTTGACGAACATACATTGTCGTATAAGGACCGCGTAAATATGGGGCAACTCCGGGTAAAAAGTTAATCTGTTTCAGATTTTTTACATCATCGTAATTGTAATCACTTTTGACTTGTAAACTATCTAATTCAAATGACTCTATATGTGATGGATTAGAATTTAGATTTCGTTTAAATCTTAAATTCGAAAAATCTGTTTTGTGATTCATCTTGCTAAGATAAATAATTATCCATTAAATTTTATAAAATTACCAATTTTTGAAACTGCTTTTTTCAACTTTTTGTCAACAAAAGTTGAAAAAACATTTTAATCGAGTTTTTTGGTAAAATTATTGATTTAATTTGATTATCAGTAAATTAAAAACACACAAAAGTAATTATTATGAAGTTAGATTTTAGCAAGAGAACGATTCCAGAGATTCTGAGTGAATTTCAGGATAAAAATACCTTTCAATGGCAAAATGATATTTTTGATTTGATGAAAAAGATCGATTCAAAAGAAGAAAAAGTTAATTTCCATTATTCGAGAGAAGATAATGTTTATATATCAAATTTTGATCCTCGATTTGTGAATGAAACGTTTCATTCGTTAAATAATTTTTTAGGATTGAAAAAAGGTGATTCTACGCTTTTAAGTTCATCGGTTTTAGAAAATGAAGGAGAAATTTCATTGGTTCAGGCCATAGAAGGAGGTTTTGATTTGTATTGTCATGAGGATTCGGATAAAGTGAAGATTCCATTAACAGACGAAAGTCAAGACGTAATAGGATACGCATTAAATTATGCTTATTTGACAAAGAAACAGATTGAAAATTCTTTTGAAGATTTAGCAAGAATCGAAAAAATTGCTGTCGAAAGTGATGATTTGTCAGATGATTTGAAAAGTAAATTGAATGATCAAACGAAAACAACTTTTTATCAAGTTTTTACCGCGAATGGGCTTCCAATTGCAGTAAAAAAAATAGATGAAACAGATTATACAGTTTTAGATAAAATAGAACTTTCGGAAGATGAAAAAGGTAATTTAGTCTTGAATTCGCCTTACGAAAAAGAATCACTAAATTTATATAGACAGGCTATTGTTTCGGATGATCAGAAAAAGTTTAGATGGATTTCTAGAAATGAGTGTAAGTTGAATGGGAAAGATGTGGTGAATTTAGAATTGATCGAAGAGAAATTAAAACCATATATCGATTATAATTTTATTGTGATTGCTTTTCCGAAAAAAGGATCTACAGAAGATGTAATTTCTTTGGTAATAGAAAGTCGATTTGCAGAACACGTTGATATACCAAAAAGTGAATTAGAATCTTATGAAGTTCCGCAACAAACATTTTTTATCGGAGATTTTCCAAAAAGTAATGATAAAGCCCCTATTAGAGCAGAATTAATTAGATTGTTGAAAGAATCTAACGATAATAATTAATTAAAAAAGGGATACGACATCGTCGTATCCCTTTTTTAATTTAAGCAATAAACAATTTTTAGTATTGAATATCAATTAAAGATTTTAACGGAATCAAAACTCCATTCTTAATTTGTAAAAATTTATCCGTAACAGACCAAACAGTCGTCTCAATTTTCTTAGGACCTTGATCTGTTTGAAATGTAATATATGCTTTAGATTTGAATTCGTTTCCTAATCTTACTGCACCATTCAATTTGTTTGCCTCTACCGTTACTTCGTCTTTTGGCGCGTCTAAAAATTTATAGTTTCTTACTTCTTCTTTTTCGATAAGTTCTGCTTTCATCATTTTTTTAAATTTTGGTTAATTTAATCTTCCATAACACATATATGAAATTAATCATATTTTTCAATAAACCATAACTTTCGTCATATTTTTTTGAACTTAATTAGAATTATTCAAAATACAGACCAAAATCAATTTTATGAAATTAAAATTTCATTAGAATATTAATCTTTTCTTCAACATATTAATCTGAAATAATATTAAAGAAATCACTAAATTTGCAGAATGTCAGACGAAAATAAATTTAAATCCGGTTTTGTAAACATCATAGGAAATCCAAATGTTGGGAAATCTACTTTGATGAATATGTTGATGAAAGAGCGTTTGGTTATCGCAACACATAAAGCGCAAACGACGCGTCATCGTATCAAAGGTATTTTGACAGGAGAAGATTATCAGATTGTATTTTCGGATACGCCTGGTGTTTTGGATCCTGCTTATGAACTGCAAACAAAAATGATGGATGCAGTAAATGAATCGTTGGTGGATGCTGATGTGATTCTTTATGTTGTAGAAATTGGAGAAAAACGATTGAAAAATGAACAAGTTTTCGAACGTCTGCAAAAAACATCTACACCAATTATTTTATTATTGAATAAAATTGATACAGCTACGCCAGATCGATTAAATGAAGCAGTAGAATATTGGCACGAATTATTACCAAAAGCAGAGATTTTACCTATTTCGGCAAAAGAAAACGTGAATGTAGATTTGTTGATTAATAAGATCAAAGCAATTATTCCAGAAGGTCCGCAATATTATCCAGAAGATCAATTAACAGACCGTTCGGAGCGTTTTATTGTAAATGAAGTTATTCGCGAAAAGATTTTATTAAACTATCAAAAAGAGATTCCATATTCTGTTGAGGTAGTAACAGAACGTTTCAAAGAAGATTTGAATTTAATTTCTATCGAAGCTGAAATTTTTGTTGAGCGTGACTCTCAGAAAGGAATTATTATTGGACATAAAGGAGAGTCTTTATCGAAAGTAGGAAAAGAAGCAAGAGAAGAGTTAGAGAAATTCTTTGATAAAAAAGTATTCTTGAAACTTTTCGTGAAAGTGCGAAAAGACTGGAGAAGCAAAGAGAATGATTTGCGTCGTTTTGGTTATTAAAAACGGTTAAAAAATAGATAAGTCTTGAGAAATCAAGACTTTTTTTGTGGCTTTACCTAAATTTTAGTTGTAAATTTATAGAACAATCTATTCTAGAATTTAATTATTATGGCTAAAATATTATTTCCAACCGATTTTTCGGAAACAGCGAACAATGCTTTTTTGTATGCGTTAAACCTTGCAAAAGTTCTCAAAACTAATATTAAGTTAGTCTCGGTACAATCAAATCTTAAAAATTATCTTGAAGTTACAGAAGAAAACTTCGAAAATTATATCAATAAACTTAAAAATATTGCAAAAGAAAATAACCTTGAACACGTTAAAATAGAGAGTTCTTTGGTTGTTGGCGATTTGTTGTTGATGATTTTGGATATTATCAACAAAGAAGATATACAATACGTGGTGATGGGAACGAATGGACAAAATAGTTTAGGCAAAAAGTTTTTTGGTTCTAACACGGTAAATGTCATTAACAATTCGCCTGCACCTGTGTTGGTTGTTCCAAATAATGTAAAATTTAAAGAAGAAAGAAATTTTGCTTACGCTACATTGTTCAATCAAAAAGAAGCAAAAGCTTTGGCGCAAATGGAAGAAGTGACAAAACGTTACGATAAATTGTTGAACATTGTACATGTTGATGATAAATCGATTACTCCACAAATGTTAAGCGTGAAAAAAGAATGGGAAGAAGAATATCCTGAAGCGATGATTACAATTGAACCGAATAAAGATGTAGAAGATGGTTTAATCACTTATTGTACAAAAAACAACATCGATGTTTTAGGTGTTGTTCACCGTGAATTATCATCTTTCGAAAGATTATTTACAATCAATCATAGCCAACGATTATTGTCGAGTGCAAATGTTGCATTATTGGTTTTTCAGGAAAGTAAATAAATCAAAAACATAAAACTTAGAGCGGAGAATTCTCCGCTTTTTTGATTGGCTAAATTTTTGCAACAAATTTTCAAAACACTTTTATGACGGAACTTCAGAAAATACAAAACCTCAAAAAACATAAAGCTATTGCGACAGGATTATTTATTCTGATGGCTTTTATTTACTTTTTGATGGTGTATCTAAGTCAACATTCGCCAGCGAAATGGATCGGATATGTAGAGGCATTTACCGAAGCAGCGATGGTTGGTGCGCTTGCCGATTGGTTTGCGGTTACAGCTTTGTTCAAATATCCGCTTGGACTTAAAATTCCGCATACAAATCTGATTGAAAATAGTAAAAATGCAATCGGAGATAATTTGGGACAGTTTGTAACTGAGAATTTTTTGACGCCATCTACAATTCGTCCATATATCGAGAAATTAGAAGTTGTAAAATACGCAGCAGATTGGTTGAATAAACCTACGAATCAAGAAATGTTGCAAGAAGAGTTGATTAATTTCTCCAAGAAAATTGTCAAAGACTTAGATGATAAAGATGTCGTTGATTTTATAACCTTGAAAGGTGATGAAATTTTAAAACAATTTGATTTACCTGAATTAGTATCATCAAGTTTAGAGTATATTTTAGAAAAGGAAAAACACGACGAAATTTTAGAAGCAATCATTCCAAAAGCGAAAGAGTATATCTTAGAAAGTGATTTGATTATTAAAGATAAATTAAATGAAAAACATCCTTTCATTTCATTTTTTGCTGGTAAAAAAATATCGAAAGGAGTAGTGGAAGGCGTGGTTAGTTTTTTGGATGAGGTTGAAGCGGACAAAGAGCATCCAATTCGTCATAATATCGAACGAATTATCCGAGAAAATATTCAGAATATAAAAGAATCTCCCGATTGGAAATTTAGGTTAGAATCGCTTCGAGATGATTTTATCACAAAAGAACGATTGAATGATTATGCTTTGGATTTGTGGTTGGCGATTAAACAAAATTTGACCGAAAGTTTTGATGATGAAAACTCTGCAATGCAAGTTTACATTAAGAAAAATATAAAAAAATTGACCGAAAATTTGAACGATAATCAAGAAATGATTGATAAGATTAATGGTTGGGTGCGTCATTTTATTTACCGTATGATTTTACGAAATGTCAAAGAGGTTGAAAGTTTGATTAGTAATACAGTTGATAAATGGGAAGGAAAAGAATTGAGCGAAAAGCTAGAGTTGGAAGTTGGGAAAGACCTGCAATTTATTCGGATTAACGGAACGTTAGTTGGAGGACTTGTTGGTTTAGTTATTTACATGATTACGCAATTGGTATTTCATTAAAATATAAAAGCTCGAGAATTTCTCGAGCTTTTTCAATTAACAACTATAAATATTACTTAACTATGTTAAGTTTTTCATCTGCTTTCCAAATTCTATATTCTAATGTATAGCCTTTTGGTACGTAAACTACGATTGGTGATTTGCTATTGTAACGCGTCTGCAAAGATTGAGCGTGTACAATTTTTTCGACAGATTTATTGTCAAAACATCCCATTAAAGTTCCTGCTATATTTCCAGCAGTTTCGAAATTAAAATAATCATAACCCCAACTATCAACAGTTTTTTGATCAAAACTTCCACTTAAGAAAAATTGATTACAAGAATCAACCTTTGTTTTTTTCCCAGCAAATATTTCAACTAAATAGTTTTCTTCATTGGCTTGTGGTTTTAAAGTGATAATTTTCTGTTCATATCCATCTTTTGCTTTTGGATACATTGAATAATCTATTTTCATATTTTTTTGTGCGAATGTTACCATAACCATTAATAATGCTAAAATGCTAAATACTTTTCTAAGTTTCATACTAATTTGATTTTATTTGTTTTTCTATTAGTAAGATGCGAAAGTTGGGTGAATGGTTGTGTGAGGGAATGTTAAATATTTGTGAAATAAAAAAAAGACAATCAATTGATTGTCTTTTTTGCTCCTCCTCTTGGGCTCGAACCAAGGACCCTCTGATTAACAGTCAGATGCTCTAACCAACTGAGCTAAGGAGGAGTATCGTTATCGATATTGTGTTGCAAATATAGAGCAAATTTTATTACTTCCAAATCTTAAAAGTATTTTTTTTCGTTCTACAAGTCGCATTAATAGACAACTCTTTGAAAATGAATCAGAAATAATTTAAAAAAATTATTCATAATGACGAAAAATTCCTTGTTGTGTTGCCGTCCACAAGGGGGCTTCTTTATTTGCTGCTTTTAACGCGCTTGCAGCCCACGTATTACACGTAAAAAATAAACTATAACTTCCTTTTGCTTCGTAAAACGAATCACTATCTCCATAAACAGCATCTGTTTTTATTAATTCGACTTTGTTATTTAGATCCAAATCAAATGATTGCTTGATGTAAACAATTAATTTTTGATACTCTTCTACACTCAAATCAACTTTTTTACAATTGTCATCTATCGTCATATTATCATAAAAAGTAGTATGAATCGCCGAATCTCCTAACCAAAACGCAGCGTTGAAAGCTGTAGAGAATTTAAGATCTTTCCATTCCGGTGTATCCAAATAGAAACCTTTATCACCCCAACCAAAGGCAATATATTTGTATTCTTTTTTCGATTTTGTATCCAAGAAAGGTACAAAAGTCGACCAATCTATCGCTTCAGATTTTACAGGAACTACAATGTCTGTATGTACACCATTTGTCAAAATATACGCAGTGATTTTGTCGTTAGGCTTCTGTTTTTCTTTGTTAACAGGTATCATTGGCAATAAAACTACCGCAAGTAGATACACCACAATTAATAAAACTAAAACGCCTAACGTTTTGAGTAGGATTCTGAAGATTTTTTTCATTGTAAAAGGTTGAAAAGCTAATTTATAGAAAAATAAATGATAATTAAAACTAGTTTTATTTATCTTTAAAATTTACTTTTAATTAAATACGAATGAGATACTTATTGCTAATTGTACTTCCTATTTTCAATTTCGCTCAAGAAAAATTTAAGGTCGAATATGAAATTCGAAATTTTGTAACCGTTTCTAATACATCACCCGAAAAGGCAAAACAATTAGAAGAAGCATATTCAAAACCTAAATATTACGAATTATTTGTTGATAAGAATAAATGTTTATCCAAAGAAGTTCAACGAATTGATAATTCTCAAGGAAGCAGAATGGCTATATTAGTTGTAGAAGGCGATGTGGTAGACAAACAAACATATTTGGATTTTGATTCTAATGAAAAAATCATTGAAAAAAGTGTTGATGGAAAAGCGTATTTGGTGAATGATATAATCGAAAGTAATGATTGGAAACTTACAAAAGAAACTAAAACCATAAATGGTTATAATGTTAGAAAAGCTACTTTAAACAATGATACTCACTTAATAGAAGCTTGGTTTGCAAAAGATATTAAAAGTAAATGTGGACCTAATAAGTACAATAATTTACCAGGATTAATTTTAGAGGTAAAATCTACAGTTATTGAAAAACCAACAACTTATACATCCATGAAATTAGAATCTATTAAGCTTGATAATAAAATATCTATTCAAAAACCTAATAAAGGGCAACAAATGAATGATGTTGAATTTAATGATTTTATCTCCGAATATTATCGAAAGATTGATGAAAAATTTAAAGAATCACAAAAACAAGGTATTGATAAATAAAACAAAAAACCTCGCAATTGCGAGGTTCTTCTTAATTTGATTCGTTGTAAAGTGTATTATGATCTTTGTCCAAGAAATTAAATTGTAAGTATTTGTACGCATCTCTTGGTACAATCTTAATCCACTTTTTATGCTTAAAAAACCATTTCATCTGAATGCTTGGCAATCCATGTTGTAAATAAGCAGCTACGAAAGGATGCACGTGCAACGACATTTTTCGTAAATCCTTATCTTTTCTATCAAGGATATTCAAGAGCACTTGTTCAATTTTATCAATTGTAACGATAGGTGCTTCAACTTCATTCGATTCTTGGTTAGGATTTTCTTCAGTTGTAACGAAATTCACTTCTGGGCGAACACGTTGTCTTGTAATCTGAATCAATCCAAATTTACTTGGTGGCAAAATCTTATGTTTTGCTTTATCTTTCGCCATTTCAGCTCTCAGATGCTCGAACAATTCTTTTTTATGTTCTACATCCGTCATGTCAATAAAATCGACCACAACAATTCCTCCCATATCACGTAATCGCAATTGACGTGCAATTTCAGAAGCAGCAATTTTGTTTACGGCAAAAGCTGAATCTTCCTGATTTTTAGAATTACGAGAAATATTTCCCGAATTCACATCAATTACGTGTAACGCTTCTGTATGTTCAATCACAAGATATGCACCTTTAGATTGTGGAATAGTTACCGTTTTACCAAAAGCTTGTTTAATTTGTCTTTCGACATTAAACTTCTCAAAAATTGGAACAAATGGATCGTCGTATTCTTTTACCAAATTAATTTTATCTGGTGCAATAACTTCCAAATATTCGCGCATTTCGTCAGCTAATTCGTCATCATCAACAGAAATTTTAATAAAATCATCATTAAAATTATCTCTTAAAATAGAAGAAGCTCTGTCCATTTCGCTAAGAATTTTAGCTGGGGCTTTCTTTTTCTGAAGATTTTTGAAGATTTGAGTCCATTTGTTTAACAAATAAGCCAAATCTGCTTGCAACTCTTCTGCGTTCTTCTCTTCGGCAACTGTTCTGATAATAACTCCGAAGCCTTCTGGTGTTAAACCTTCTAAAATTTTGATTAAACGATCGCGTTCTGGTTTTTGTTTGATTTTTTGCGAAATCGAAACACGTTCCGAAAATGGAACTAAAACTAAATAGCGACCAGCAATTGAAATTTCAGAAGTAATTCTTGGTCCTTTCGTATGGATTGGTTCTTTTGTAATTTGAACCAAAACGGAATCACCTGGAGCAAAGATTTCTGTAATTTGTCCATCTTTGTCAATCGGCTCTTCCATACGGAAGTTCTTCAATTTTTCGGTTTTGTACGTGCCATTTGCTACAATTTTGTTGTATGCATTTGACGAACGTATTTGTGGACCTAAGTCATGATAATGTAAAAATGCATCTTTCGAATAACCAATGTCAACAAAGGTTGCATTTAAACTAGGAGCTAATTTTTTGATTTTACCCAAGTAAATGTCGCCAACTGCAAAGCCATCATTTGCAGTATCTTGATGAAATTCCATCAAGCGACCTTCATCTAAAACTGCGATGCGTACTTGATCAGCTAAGGCTGAAATCACTAATTCTTTACTCATCAAAAAATTATGTTTTTAAAAATGATAAAAGCACTTTCCAAAATTTCCATTGAAAAGTGCTATCTTGTAAAAAGACTAAATTATTAATAGCTTAGCTACTAATTATTTTTTCTTTTTGTGTCTGTTAAGACGACGACGTTTTTTGCGTTTGTGCGTCGCTACCTTATGTCTTTTACGTTTTTTTCCGCTTGGCATGATACAATTATTTTATTGTTATTTGATTATGTTTGCTTCGCTAGTCTTTACATCTTCGATGAAAGTCTTAGCTGGTTTAAATGTAGGAACGTTGTGTGCTGGGATAATGATAGAAGTACCTTTCGTAATGTTTCTACCTGTTTTTTCAGCTCTAGTTTTAATAGTAAAAGAACCAAATCCTCTTAAGTATACATTTTCTCCTTCTACTAATGATTTAATCACCTCCTCCATAAACGATTCTACCACTCTTTGAGTATCGCTCTTTTCAAGTCCTAATTTACCTGAAATGTTATTTACTATTTCTGCCTTTGTCATAATTCCTCTTATTATTCTTAAATTTGAAAGCGGGTGCAAATATAACGATAGTATCCCAACAAAAAAAGATTTTTTCAGTTTTTATGAACTTCAACTATCTGATTTTGTCATATTTTGACAAAAATAAACGAGATTTACCTTGGCGTCATACAAAAGACCCATTTCACATTTGGTTGTCGGAAATTATTCTCCAACAAACAAAGGTTGACCAAGGTATGAAATTTTACAATAATTTCATACAAGAATTTGAGACTATTTTCGATTTGGCAAATGCCGACGAACAAAAAGTCCTAAAACTCTGGCAAGGACTGGGTTATTATTCCCGTGCCAGAAATTTGCACTTCACGGCAAAGACGATTGCTGATGAATTAATTGGACAATTTCCGAATAATTTCAAAGATTTAAAAAAGCTAAAAGGCGTAGGAGATTACACTGCTGCTGCAATTGCATCTATTGTATATGATGAATCTGTGCCTGCTGTAGACGGAAATATGTTTCGAGTTTTTGCGCGATATTTTAATATTACAGATGATATAAGTTCGCCAAAAACAAAGAAGGTTTTCTGGGATTTGGGCTTAGAAATCATTGATAAAAAACGTCCGGGTGATTTTAATCAGGCGGTGATGGATTTGGGAGCAACGATTTGTACACCGAAACAACCAAAATGCGAAATTTGTCCACTTAACGAATCTTGTGAAGCGCTTCGATTAAATAAAGTTAACGAATTGCCAATAAAATTGAAAAAGACAAAAATTTCGAATCGTTTTTTACATTTTATTCTCATCGAAAATGAAGATAAAATTGCCTTGTCTAAACGAATTGGAAATGATGTTTGGAAAAATTTATTCACTTTTCCAAAAATCGAAACTGAAACTGATTTATTAGACAAAGGTTGGATTTTAGATCAAAATCTTGAAAATAATCTAACTTTTATCGAAGAAGAGAAACACATTTTGTCGCATCAAAATTTATTTATAAAATATTGGAAATTAAATGTATCTTTAAGAGATATAACAAATTTGAAAGCCGAAAATGATTTTGAAATGATTGCTTTAAACGATCTCGAACATTATCCGCTTCCAAAACCAATAGAAAAATTTATAAATAAACATTATTTGGATTAACTTTGTAAATAACAAGCCACTAAAAACCTATTACAACTATGAATGGAACAACGAATAAAGTACTTTTGATCGGAAATTTGGGTGATGATGTAAAATTGCATCATTTTGATGAACAAAATTGTATTGGACGATTTCCTATTGCAACGACAGAATCTTATATATCGAGAACGGGAGAGCGAATTACAGAAACAGAATGGCACAATATTGTGACACGCAATAAATTGGCAGAATTATGTGATCGTTATCTGAAAAAAGGAGATAAAGTTTTTGTCGGAGGACGCATTAAAACGCGCAAATGGGACGATAACGGACAAACTCGTTATACAACGGAAATCGTAGCAAATTCAATCGAGTTTTTGACACCAAAAATTGACAATGAACAACGTCAAGCCATGCAAAATGATCAGAACAAAGTTCAGCAAAGTCAACAAAACACAACAGTTGTCGAGCCTCCTTTTATAGACGAAGGAGAAGACGATTTGCCTTTTTAGAAATTAAAAAATTAAATGAATTTTACAAAACTTAACGTTTTACGTTATACAATGAATTTTAAAACTATAATAGCATTATGTAGTAGTGCTATTTTTTTTGTGTCGTGCAATAAAAGCGAGGAAGTTGCCAAACCTTTAGGACAAGTTCGCCTCGAATATCCGCAACAAACTTATCTGTCTTTCAAAGAAAATGTACCCTATACTTTTCAATACTCAAACTTTGGGAAGGTCATTATGGGTAAAAAACCAAACTCTTTCAATATTGTTTATCCAAGAATGAAAGCGACAATTTACCTGACATATTTTCCAGTTCAGTCTCCACAAGATTTAATCGTTCAAATAAAAGAAAGTGAAAGTTTTGTGCAAGAACAGACGGTTAAAGCCAGTTTTATCTCGCCACAAGAATTTTCTTTTCCAGAAAAAAAGGTTTTTGGTACTATGTATGAATTAGGAGGAGAATCAGCGATTAATATTCAGTTTCATGCGACGGATAGTGTAAAGAATTTTTTAGCAGGTTCGGTTTATTTCAAAACTCAACCAAAACCCGATTCTTTAGCTCCAGCAGTTGATTATATCAAAAAAGATGTAAAAAAATTGTTAGAAACCTTAGAATGGAAAAAATAAACCGCTTTGATAAATAAATTCGATTAATTTTGTAATCGTTTAATAAAATTAGAACATAAATAAATTTAAAACAATATGTTAATACAGATAGCTACCTTAATGCTTAGTTTGATGCTTTTAGTAATGTTGCACGAACTAGGACATTATGTAACAGCGCGATGGTTTGGCGTTCGTGTCGAACGTTTCTTTTGTTTTTTCGATGTGAAATTTGCCATTTGGAAAAAGAAAATTGGTGATACTGTTTACGGTATCGGTTGGTTGCCTCTTGGAGGATACGTAAAACTTTCGGGAATGATTGACGAAAGTATGGATTTGGAACAAATGAAACAAGAACCAAAACCATGGGAATTCCGCGTAAAACCAGCTTGGCAACGATTAATCATCATGTTAGGAGGTATTATTGTAAATATCATTTTAGCGATGATTATTTATACTATTTTATTCATTTCTCAAGGAAAAAGCTTTGTTGATGTAAACAAAATGCAATATGGAATCGAAGCGAATGCAACGCAAACTAAATTCGGCTTGCAAAAAGGTGATATTCCAGTTGGTGTAAATGGTGTTAAATATCAAGCATTAAATGAAATAGGAAAAGAAGCCTTGTTGGGTGGTGAAACTTTAGATGTAAAACGTCAAGGAAAAGAAGTTTCTTTACCAATTACAGAAGATTTCAGAACTGAAATTTTAAACGCTAAAGGCGCTTTCTTTATTCCTCAAATGCCAACCGTTGTGGATTCTGTTGTTGAGAATAGTGCAGCACAAAAAGCAGGTTTATTAAAAGATGATAAAGTAATTGCTATTGATGGTTTCACAACACCTCTATTTTCAGATTTAACAAATAAATTAAAAGAATACAAAGGAAAAACAGTTTCTTTAAGTGTTGAAAGAAAAGGCGAGCCTGTAGAGTTGATGGTAAATGTAGATAAAGATGGAAGCATTGGATTCCTAAGATCAACAGCATATTTAGATTCATTAATTTCTAAGGAAGATTATACAATTGGTGAAGGAATCGCAAAAGGAATTGTAGAGCCATTTGAAGCGATTGCAACACAAGTTCGTGGAATTGGAACATTGTTCCAAGTAAAAGACGGTCGTAAACAAGTTGCTGGACCAATTGGAATGGTAAAACAAATGCCAAAAGAATGGAACTGGTTATTTTTCTGGTCATTCACGGCAATGATTTCTGCTTGGTTAGCATTCATAAACTTATTACCAATCCCAGGTTTGGACGGTGGACATGCCGTTTTTGCTATCTATGAAATGGTGACAGGTAAAAAACCAAGTGAAAAAGTTTTAGAAAAAGCACAAATGGTTGGAGTTGTAATTATCTTAGGATTAATGGTATTCATCTTCGGGAATGATATTGTGAATATGATTTTTAAATAAATTTTAAAATATTTTTTGTGGGTGTAAAAAATACTTCTATATTTGCACCCACAATTAAGCAACATTCCTCCTTAGCTCAGTTGGTTAGAGCATCTGACTGTTAATCAGAGGGTCCTTGGTTCGAGCCCAAGAGGAGGAGCTTTTTAGTGAAATGTCAAACAAAGACTTAAAAATAAATTTAAAATATAGGATTTTCCTCCTTAGCTCAGTTGGTTAGAGCATCTGACTGTTAATCAGAGGGTCCTTGGTTCGAGCCCAAGAGGAGGAGCAAAAAAGACAATCAATTTGATTGTCTTTTTTTATTTTATATCAATTTCAGTATGGTTATTCAACCAATCTTTTGCCATTTCGAATGCAGATAAATTTTTGCTCAATTCTAGTGGTTGCTCCTTAAGTAATTTTAAAAATTGTTGATTAACCAAATCAATTGTGTAGCGTTCCGCTTGATTTAGCTGTTGTTTTTCTCGATTTGAAGCGTAATAATTATTTTCATTAATAAAATTGAAATAATCATTGACCAATTCCCAAAGTTCAGGAATTCCTTTTCCAATTAATCCAGAACCGATAATTGATTTTCTTTTCCATTGAGAAGATTTGGTTGGTAAAAATTGCAACGAATGAACAATGTCCAATTTTGCATCTTTCACTAATTTTTCTTGAAACGAATCTGATTTATTAACGAAAATCAAATCAGCCATTTCCATAATTCCGCGTTTTATTCCTTGTAAATCATCTCCAGAACCCGGAAGTTGAAGAAATAGGAAGAGATCTGAAATTTCATTTACTAAGGTCTCAGATTGTCCAACACCAACAGTTTCAATCAAAATATTTTCAAATCCTGCTGCTTCGCATAATAAAATTGCTTCATATGTGCGCGATGTAACACCGCCTAAAGAGCCATTAGAAGCGCTTGGACGTATATAAGCATTCTCTTCTCGCGATAAGTCCTCCATGCGCGTTTTGTCACCTAAAATACTTCCTTTGGAAAGTGAACTACTCGGGTCAATTGCTAAAATTGCTACTTTTTCATCTTTACTCAGAATATATTTCCCCAGAGATTCGATAAAAGTACTTTTCCCAACACCAGGAATTCCAGTAATGGCAATTCTTTTTGAAGTTTTGGAAACAGGTAATAAACTAATGATATGTTGCGCTAATTTTAAATCGTCTAAACGATTGCTTTCGGCAAGTGTAATAGCTCTTGATAAGGCAAAACGATCACCTTCTTTTATTTTTTGAGCAAGTATTTCGGGGTCAATTTTTCGCATAAGACACAATCTTACATTAAAGATAAAGTCTTAATTAAGAATAAAAAAATACAATCGAGATTTATGAAATTATTTTATATAGCTCTTGTATTAATTGGTGTAAAAAATAAAATGAATATAAATGATTATCTATTTAAAATTCAGTTATATAAATTTTATTAATTCGTAATTACGAATTTTTTTGTTCCGCTTTAATTCTTTTTACAAAAGCAGAAGGAGATTCGTTCATGATTTGAGTAAAAGTTGTGGTAAACGTACTATGAGAAGCAAATCCGCAATCGCTTGCTAAATAACTTACTTTCGTATTAATGTATTTTGGCTCATTTTGAAGGCGATTCACAATGTAATTTACTCTCAACTCATTTAAATAGGAATTAAATTGTTTTTGGCGATGCGTTTTAATGATTTCGGAAAGATATTTTGTATTCGTCTCAAATTGTTTGGATAATAAAGCAAGGTTAACATCTTTCTTTATAAATCCTTTATTTTTCTCGAACAATTCTAATTTTCGAAGTAAATCATTTTCGGTTTTAGATGAAATGCTAAGGTTATTCATTGGTTTTTCTTCAATGATGACCTCTGTTGATGGAGTTGGAGGAATTATTTTATTTGTAACCTCTTCTTTGATTGGTTCAGAAGGAATTTCTTTAATTTCTTTTACAGAATTAATTTTTTCAGTAGAAATCTCAGTTGATTGTTTAGTTTTTTTGGAAACAAAGTAAATAATTAATCCTAAGATAATTATAGCTAAAACTATTAATAAAATGATTAACCAAGTTTCCATTTTTGTAAAATTTATATTCCGAATTAATAAAATAAAACTAATTGATAATCATTAAAATAATTAATTTTTACTGATTATACTATTGTAAAAATACTCCGAAATTTTGAAATAAAAAAGGCTAACTTTTAAGAGTTAGCCTTTTTTTGAAATTCATCTTTGCTTGGAGAACAACCACAGCCTTTTGAGCATCCGCCTCCTTTTGAGCTAAATGAGTTTCTAATTAATTTTACAACATACCAAACTGCAAATCCGAAAAGGAAAGCGATAAAAATATATTGTATCCAAATATTGTCCATACTACTATTTTAAAAAATGATATGCAATAAATGCAACTACATATGCCAAACCTGTCATAAACCCTGTCTGAATCAATGTCCATTTCCAAGAATTTGTTTCGCGTTTTACGATCGCAATTGTACTCATACATTGCATTGCGAATGCATAAAATAACAATAACGAAACTCCTGTAGCAAGGTTATATGCTGGTTCTCCTGTGTTTTGGTTAATCTCATTTTTCATACGATGAAGTAAACGATCTTTTTGACCATTGTCTTCAACATCAACTTCTCCTAAGCTGTAAACCGTTGACATTGTTCCAACAAAAACTTCACGCGCAGCGAATGATGAAATTAAACCAATTCCCATCTTCCAATCATATCCTAATGGCTCTACAACTGGCTCTATAACTGAACCTAATCTCCCTAAATATGAATGTTCTAATTTGTAAGAAGCAATTTCATTTGCTAAATCTTCTTCATTCATTTTTGGGTGATGAGCAGTTACAATTTCTTCTGCATTTCTGAATTGTTCTCCAGGTCCAAAAGTTCCTAAAACCCATAGAATAATCGAAATTGCAAATATGATTTTACCCGCATCAACTAAAAATCCTAACGTTTTTTCCCAAACATTAATTCCAACATTTTTCCAATCAGGAAGTTTGTATGTTGGCATTTCTAAAATTAGGTAACTTTTATGTTTTGCTTTAATGATTAAATTCAATAAAATAGCACTTCCCAATGCGCCTAAAACACCTAAAATGTACATCACAAATAACGCCAAAGCTTGGTAACTTAATCCAAAAATATGTTCGTCGGGAATTACTAAAGCAATTAAAACGATGTAAATTGGTAAACGAGCCGAACACGTCATAAAAGGCGTTACAAGTATCGTTAATAGACGCTCTTTGTCATTTTCGATATTACGTGCAGACATGATTGCAGGAACGGCACAGGCAACTCCAGAAATTAACGGAACGACACTTTTTCCGCTTAATCCAAATGGTTTTAACCATCTGTCCATTAAATAAACCACGCGGCTCATGTAGCCCGTTTCTTCCATTATTGAAATGAATAAAAACAAAATGGCAATTTGCGGAACGAAAACGGCAATCCCTTCTATACCTGGGATTATTGCACCTCCAATGATTTCGTTGATAGGACCTTCAGGTATTAAACTAATTGCTTTTTCGTCAATCCAACCAAATAAATCTTCGACCATTGTCATTAATGGTGCAGACCACGCATAAACAGCTTGAAAGATTAATAATAAAATTCCTAAAAAGATGATGTATCCAAAAACTGGATGAATCAATGTTTTATCAATTTTATCGGTTAAGGTTTCATTTCCGTCAAAATTATACGAAATAATATCGTTTAATTTTTCCTCTAAAATTTTATTTCGATCTAAGGCTTCTTTGACTTGTAATCGTTTCGAAACAATAGAATTTTCTTTTTTAATTGTATCTAATTTACTTAGATTTTCTTTCGATTCGAACGGAACTTCTTTCTGTGAAAGATATTGCCAAGCTAAATAATCAGATTTAAGATTAAATTCATTCTTGATTTTTTCTACAATAGAAAGATACTCTTTCGGAATTTCGTAATGACGATTATATGGAGTTGCCTCTTTTGTAAAAGCTTCTACTAATTCATCAATTCCTTCGCTTGTACGCGCGTTTGTTAAGTATATTTTTGTTTGAAGAAAATCTTCTAACTTTTTCAAATCAATATTAAGTCCCTTGCTTTTGATTTCATCTTTCATATTGATGACAAAAATTGCAGGAACGTCTAAATCTCGAACTTGTTGATACAACAAAATCGATCGTTTTAGATTAGATGGCTCACCAATAACAACTGCTAAATTTGGGTAATGACTATTGGTTTTGTCTCCTAAAGTTTTGAATACAATTTCTTCATCCAAAGAACTTGGATAAATTGTATACGTTCCGGGAAAATCTGTAATTTGGAATTTATTTCCATTTCGTTCTATTTTACCTTCGCGCTTTTCTACCGTCACACCAGGATAATTCCCAACTTTTTGACGAAGATTTGTTAATTTATTAAATAACGAAGTTTTACCAACATTTGGGTTACCAATTAAGGCAATTTTATAATGATTCATTATTTTTTTGTTATCAAAATTTTATCGGCTTCGTTTCTTCTTAAAGCTAAAACAGACTTGTTAGAGATGATACTGATGCAAATAGGACCACCAAACGGAGCCTTATTTTTTACCAATAAACTTGTTCCAGGAATAAAGCCCATTTCATAAAACTTTGCAGGAATATCTTCGGTACTAAACCCTGTTACAACTGCTTGTTCGCCAATTTTTAAATCTTTTAAAGAATAATTTTCAATCATTTCTACCAATCTATCTATGAATTATCTCAAAGGCAAAGATACTTATTTTTAATTAATCCAAATAGAAGATATGTCATAGTTTTTTTATCTTTCTAATTAAATTTCAATGAATTCAAGTATCTAAATTCAAAATTTTGATTATCTTTGCACTCAATTTTCATTTATAAACATTAATTTATGTACGCAATTGTAGAGATAGCAGGGCTTCAATACAAAGTTGAAAAAGACCAACAATTGTTTGTAAACCGTTTAGCTGGTGAAGCAGGTGACGAAGTAAAATTCGACCGTGTTTTATTAACAGATAACGGAGCAATCACTGTCGGCGCCCCAGTTATAGAAGGAGTTACCGTAGTAGCTAAAATCGTTGAACACGTGAAAGGAGACAAAGTAATCGTTTTCAAAAAGAAAAGAAGAAAAGGTTACCAAAAGTCTAACGGTCATCGTCAACAATTCACTAAAATTGAAGTAGCTTCAATCGGTTAAGATTGAGCTGAGATTAATTATTAACTCTTAAAAACAAAACGAAATGGCACATAAGAAAGGGGTCGGAAGTTCGAAAAATGGTCGTGAATCACATTCGAAACGTTTAGGTGTTAAAATTTTTGGTGGACAAGCAGCAATCGCTGGTAACATTATTGTTCGTCAAAGAGGTACTCAACATCATCCTGGTGATAATGTAGGAATCGGTAAAGATCACACATTATTCGCTTTAATTGACGGAAAAGTAGTTTTCACTAAAAAACGTAACGATAGATCTTACGTTTCAGTTGAACCATTATCTTAATTGATAATTCGACAGCGAAAATGCTAACAATATAAAAGCTCGAACTTATTGGTTCGAGCTTTTTTTGTTTTTTAATATTGAAGCAATTATAAAAATAATGATTCCAATAATTAAAATTGGAAACCAAAATACGAGACAGATTTCAGAAATTTTTATAGCAAATTTGTTGTAATTTCCTCTTGAAGAAAACATTGCAATCGCATAAATAAACATTATGAATGATAATGATATCAAAACAATTCCTGTTGAGAATAACGTATTTTTTATTGAAAATTTTCTAGACATAATTTAAAAAATAAACTAAAATACAACTTATTTCAACTAAAAAAGCACTCAATTTCTTGTATGTTTTTGATATTATAAATCTGAAATAATAATTTCTGTTTGAGTAATAATTAAAAATTCAAAGCCGAGAGTTGGTTTAGAATAATAATAATGATGTTGATTATTTTTTAGAGTTTCTAAAAAATCAATTGGTAAATACTTTATATTCTTTTCAATATAATCTTTTTTATGTTCAAGAAAAATATTGAAATCATTTGTATATTCTATCGAACCTTGAATATTTTCTTTATGAAAACTAGAGAAATCTTGCCAAAAAACATCATTAAAAGTAATTTTCTTAATTGCATTTTTTTCAAAAGGTAAATAACCAAGATTCATTATAATTGATTTATTTTTGAAATCGATATTCAAATCAAAAATAGTTAAATCGCCTATTAACTCTGTTAGTTTTTCTGTGTTCATCGAAGTTTTATAAAATCTAAAATACAACTTATTTCAACTAAAAAAGCATCCAATTTCTTGAATGCTTTTTGATTTTATTATTTTGAAGAGAAGCTGAAATGAAATCAGCTTGACACGTTTTGTTTTGATAATTCGTTAAGTCATCTGAACTCGTTTAAGGATCACATTTTTTAATTAGCGAATTATCTCATTAACCTATTCTTCCTCCGTTTCAACTCCCCAACCTTGTGCTGTTAATGGAACCATTTGTTCGCTTCCACGTGTAATCAAATAGTTTTCTTCGTTTTTACCAGTTACATGACCAATCACCGTTAAATGCGGATTTCCTTTGATTTTTTCAAAATCTTTTTGATCAATTGTAAACAGCAATTCATAATCTTCTCCACCGCTTAATGCACATGTGATTGGATTAATTTTGAATTCTTCGGCTGTGCGAATCACAATAGAATCTAATGGAATTTTTTCTTCGTAAATATTAATTCCAACACCACTTTCTTTCGAAAGATGAATAATTTCCGAAGATAATCCGTCCGAAATATCAATCATAGAAGTTGGTTTAACTTTCAATTCTTTCAAGAGATTGATAATATCCAAACGTGCCTCAGGTTTTAATTGGCGTTCAATTAAATATGAATAGTTTTCGAAATCTGGTTGATTATTAGGATTTACTTTTGATACTTGCGCTTCGCGTTCCAAAACTTGCAAACCAAGAAAAGAAGCACCTAAATCACCAGAAAGAACAACCAAATCATTTTCCTTCGCACCATTTCTATAAGTCAAATCTTTTTCTGGAGCCGAGCCAATTGCAGTCATACTCAAAACAAGTCCGCTAACAGAAGAAGTTGTATCGCCTCCCACAATATCAATATTGTATTTGTCGCAAGCGTATTTCATTCCGTTGTAAATTTCGTCCACAGCTTCTATCGTAAAACGATTCGAAATTGCCATCGAAACCAACAATTGTTTTGGAATAGCATTCATCGCCAAAATATCACTAATCGCTGTCACAACTGCTTTATAACCCAAATGGCGCAAAGGCATATACGACCAGCTAAAATTTACACCTTCTACCAACATATCAGTAGAAACGACAATTTTATCTTTTTTATAATCAAGAACAGCCGCGTCATCACCAATTCCTTTGATAGAGCTTTCTAATTTGATCGGAAAACCTTCTTTGATTTGATTAATTAAACCAAATTCTCCAATTTCGGCTAAACTTGTTTTTGAAACGTTTTTATCTTCTAACATGATTTTATTTTTGAGTAAAGATTGAAGGATCTATATTTTCTGAACGAAAAGGTAAATTGATAATGTCTTGTTTTGACATTGTTTTCACGGTTTGTCCTTCAAATGATTTTTTAATATTTTCTAACATTTCTGTTGGTGGAGCTTGCATTTTTCTTTTCGACATCGAAAACCAAACACCTGTCAATTCAGAATGGCAAAGATGTACACCATCTTGGTTATATAGATTATGAATAAATTGATAAATCATTCCATCTTCCGACATTCCACCAATTTCTACCGAAATATAAATTTCTTCACCTTCCATTGCTTCCTTAAAAAAAGAAAATTGTTCGTGCAAAATAGCTGGTCCAATTCCGTATTCAGCTAAATTTTTCATCGAAATGCCATAATCTCTCAAAAAAGCAATACGTGCAAAACTTGTAAAATTCATATACGAAGCGTTCGCTAAATGGCGATTAGCATCCAAATCTGACCATCGAACAATGGTTTTTTGAAAATATTTATTATTCATGAATTGAAAAATTATTTAAGATACAAAGTTACGGATTACTATTTACACGAAAATGATAATATTTTTAATCATCGTAAATAATAAAAAACAATAAGATTTAACATCAAATTAAAATTTAGAAATTTTATAATTCGTATCTTTAAAAAGCTATTAAACAGACAGATTATGAAAAAAATATTATTTCCAACAGACTTTTCAGAAACAGCAAATAATGCGTTTTTGTATGCGTTAAATTTAACCGAAAATCAGAATGCAGAATTGTATGTTTTGCACGCTTTTCAGTATCCAATGGTAAGTGGAGGAATCGATGCGGGCATTTTACAAGATGTTTATGATACAATTGAATTAAATAATTTCGAGAATTTAAAAGATCATATTCCGTTCTTGAGAAAAATGGCTGAGGACAATGGTTTTGCAAATGTTGATTTGAAATTTTTTGTGAAAGAAGGAATGCTTTCGTATGTGTTGCCAACATTTATCGAAGAAGAAAAAGTAGATTTTGTGGTAATGGGAACGACTGGAAATACAGGATTTGACAAAGTTCTTTTTGGTTCGAATACGATGAATGCAATCAAACATCTTAAGATTCCGGTATTGAGCGTACCAAATGGTTACGAATTCAAAGGAATAAATAACATTGGATTTACGACAATTTTCCAAGATAAAGACCGCAAAGCCTTAGATTATTTAACAGAAATCGCTTATCGTTACAAAGCAAAAGTGCATTGTTTACACGTTTCGAAAGATGGAAATTATGATATTCCGACGCTTAATCATTGGAAAGAATATTATAAAGATGAACCTGTAGATTTTTCTATTTATACTGCGGATGAATCTGTTGATGCAGTTTTGGAGTTTATTAAAGAAGAAAAAATTGATTTGTTGACAGTAGTCAGCCGTAACAAAGGCTTCTTTGAGAAATTATTTTCACCAAGTTTTACAAAGAAAATTTTGACGCAACACAACGTGCCTTTGTTTGTTTTCCACGAATAAGATAATTTATACTGAATATACAAAGCTCAATCTGTAGAAATAGATTGAGCTTTTTTCGTGTTGAAATAAAATTATTCGTAACTTTTGAGTACAAAACACGAAAAGATGAAAAAAATATTGTTCCCAACAGATTTCTCAGAAACTGCCAATAACGCCTTTTTATATGCACTAAATCTTGCAAAAAGTATCGATGCACAAGTTTATGTGTTGCATGTTTACGAATTGCCAATGATTACTGGAAGTTTGAGTGCTGGATTGATTCAGAATGTATATGAAACGGTAGAATTAGGAAGTTTCGATAACTTTAAAGATAATATTCCGCAACTAAGACAAATTGCTGATGATAATGGTTTGAATGAAATTCCAATCAAGTTTATTTTAGAAGAAGGAAATTTCTTATACATTCTACGCGAAATTATTGGTGAAGAAAGCGTTGATTTTGTAGTGATGGGAACGGATGGAAATTCAGGAATTGAGAAAATGCTTTTCGGTTCGAATACGATAAATGCGATTACATCGATGAAAGTTCCAATTCTTAGTATTCCGCATGGAATGTCTTTCAAAGGGTTTAAAAATATTGGTTTTACTACTGTTTTTGATCAAAAAGATAAAGATGCGTTGAAATATTTGATTGAAATTGCTAATCGTCATCATGCAAAAATTCATTGTATGCACGTTTCGAAAGACGGAAAGTTTAATGAACAAGCGATGAAAGATTGGCAAGATCAGTTTGCTGGAGATCCAATTGTATTCGAAGTTTATCATGATGCAGATCCTGTAAATGCAGTGTTGGATTTCATTAAGGAAAAACAAATAGATTTGTTGACGGTTGTAAGCCGCAATAAAGGGTTTTTTGATAAGATTTTTTCACCAGGATTTACAAAGAAAATTGCAAATAAAAATATTACACCTTTGTTCGTTTTTCATGAACAAAAAGTTTAGAAGGAGATGTGAAAACATTTCCTTTTTTTATCAAAAATTCTGTTAAAAATAAAACTTTACCTTTGTCTCGTGAAAAGAATAGCCATAGTAGGAGGTGGTGCCGCAGGATATTTTGTTGCTGCAAACCTTGGAAAAACTGTAGGACAACAAACTATATTGTTTGAACAAGCAAATTTACCGCTTCAAAAAGTACGCATTTCGGGCGGAGGAAGATGTAATGTTACGCATGCATGTTTTGATCCGCTTGATTTGGTCGAGTTTTATCCGCGTGGAAGAAAGGAATTATTAAGTGTTTTTTACACGTTTCAACCGGGTGATACAATGGCTTGGTTTGATGAGCGCGGAGTAGAATTGAAAATAGAAGACGATAACCGTATTTTTCCAGTTAGCGATTCTTCACTTTCGATTATAGAGGCTTTGACAAAAGCGGTTGATAAAAATAAAGTTCAGCTTAATTTCTCAGACGGTGTGCAAGAAATTAATAAAGTTGATGGTGGTTATGAATTGATAACAAAATCAGGAAAACATTTTTTCGAAACGGTGATTGTGACAACAGGAAGTACGCCTAAATTTTGGAAAAGTTTGAAAAATATAGGTTTGAAAATCGTTCAACCAGTTCCTTCTTTATTCACGTTTAATTGCAAAGATCCTCGAATTGAAGGATTGATGGGAATTTCTTTCGATAATGCTGAAGTCAAAATCAATCAACAAAAATTAGAAGAAGAAGGTCCGTTACTAATTACGCATTGGGGATTTAGTGGACCAGCGATTTTGAGATTATCGGCTTGGGGTGCTTTAAAATTGAATGAAAGCAATTATAAATTCGAAACTGAAATCAATTTTGTAAATCAATCTAAAGACGAAATCATTTCATTTTTGAATGATAAAAAACAAGTTGATGCTAAGAAAAATGTGCATAAAAATAATCCATTCGATTTTCCGAAGCGTTTTTGGTTTAGTATTCTGAGCTATTGTAATGTAGATGAAAACAAGGTTTATGCAGATTTATCGAAAAAACACATCGAAGCAATTGCAAGAGAATTGACGCAAGGAAAATACCAAATTAATGGAAAAAGTACGTTCAAAGATGAGTTTGTAACGGCAGGCGGTGTCGATTTGAAAGAAATTGATTTTCATTCGATGCAAGCAAAAAAAATCCCACAATTGTTTATGGCTGGAGAGGTTTTAAATATTGATGCTATAACAGGTGGATTCAATTTTCAGGCGTGTTGGTCTGAAGGTTATATTATATCTGAAAAAATCAAAGAAATTTATCAATAGTGTATATTTTACACGAATGTTATTCTGGCTGAAAGCCTTAAGAATAAAGATTTTTTCAAAATTTATTATGTTAACATAACATTATTATAAAATTATGTTATTTTTGTTTAAAGGAATTATTAAAAACGAACAAAAAATATGAAGAAAATTTTCTTAACCTTAGCATTAATCGGCTTATCTTCTTCTGCATTTGCAGGTGGATACCGAGTTGCTTTACAAGGAGTTCGCCAAGCAGCATTGGGGGGAACTTCTGCAACACAAACTCACGATGCGAGTGTTGCGTTTTATAATCCTGCAGGTTTAGCTTTTGTTGATAGTAAATTGAGTATTGCTGTCGGAGGTTTTGGTGTAAAAACTGACGTAAAATGGCAAGATCCAATGACGTTACAAAAAGCAGAAACAGATAGTAAATTAGGAACACCAATGTATTTGGCAGTTAGTTACAAGCCTGTAGATGATTTAGCAATTGGATTGAGTGTTACGACACCTTTTGGTAGTTCGGTTACGTGGCCAGAAGATTGGCAAAACAAAGCAAATATTACACATATTGACTTGAAAGCATTCAATATTCAGCCAACGGTTGCATATCGTTTTTCTGATTGGTTTAGTTTGGGTGTAGGTTTCATTTATACACACGGAACAGCTAAATTAGAGAAAGTACAAACAGTTGCTGGAAATGATATTAAACTTAAATTAGAGGATAAAGATGCTCATGGTTTAGGATTTAATGTTGGAGCAATGTTCAAGCCAACAGATAAATTTGGAGTTGGAATTGCGTACCGTTCTAATGTAGATATTTCTGCAAACAAAGGTGATGTTACATGGTCGAATGTTCCTTCTGGAATTGCATCTAATGTGCCTTTTAATACAGATAAATGGAATACAACTTTACCATTACCATCAGAGTTTACATTTGGAATGTCGTACAAAGTTTTACCACAATTAGAACTTTTTGGAGATGTAGTTTGGCAAAACTGGACACGTTACAAAAGTTTGGATATCAATTTATATAATGATGCTTCTAATACTTTCTATACATCATCTTCTACGAAAAACTGGAAAGACAATACATTATTCCGTTTTGGAGCAGAGTATACTTTCAGCGAGATGATTGTTGGACGTGTTGGTTATTATCACGATAAATCGCCAGTGCCATCAGCTTATTGGTCATCAGAAACACCAAGTTCTAACTTAAATTCAGTTTCAGCTGGATTAGGATTTAGATTTGAGTCAGGTTTTCATGTTGATTTATTTGGATCATATGTAAAAGGAGACGAAAGACATATTGATAATATTCAACAAAACTTCTCTGGAGATGTTAAAATGCGTGCTATAAACTTTGGTTTAGGCGTATCGTACAACCTAAAATAAGACAAAAATGAAACACTTAAATAAAATAGTATTAGTTGCATTAGCTGCTACGATGTTTAACTGTAGCGAAGATTTTGATCATCCAATTGAAGATATTCAAGTTTCTGCAGGTGAAGCTAATTTTAAAACATATATCGCATTAGGAAACTCGTTAACTTCTGGTTATAGAGATAATGCATTGTACAAATCTGGACAAGAAAATTCTTACCCAAACATGTTAGCTGGATTGATGAAAGCTGCAGGAGGAGGAGAATTTAAAATTCCTTATATGCAAAATGATACAGGTGGATTTACTGATTTACCAGGTTTTCCAGGTAAATTGAATTTACAAATTGTAAATGGAGCTTTAACACCAGTTCCAAGTCCTGCGGGTGGGGCTTTAGATATCTTAGCAGATAAAGGAAAGTTTCAAAATATGGGAGTTCCAGGTGCTAAGTCTTATCATTTAGTTGCGCCAGGTTATGGAAATCCAGCAGGCTTAAAAACTAATCCAGCAACAGCGAACCCTTATTTTGTACGTTTTGCAAGTAATGCGACAACTTCTGTAGTTGCAGATGCAGTTGCTCAAAAACCAACATTCTTCTCTTATTGGATTGGGAATAATGATGTTTTAGGTTATGCAACATCTGGTGGAGTTGGAGTAGATCATAATGAAACAAATAATGTTGATCCAAGGACTTATGGAAGTTCAGATATTTCTAATGTAAATGTGGTAAAATCTACAATTAATGATGGATTAAAAGCATTAACAGCGGTAGGGGCGAAAGGAGTTATTGCAAATATTCCTTCTGTAACATCTATTCCATATTTTACAACGGTTCCATACGCGCCATTATCACCTGCAAACCCAAGTTTTGCACCAATGATTGATGAATTGAATGCAACTTATGCAGGATTAAATCAAGTATTTGATGCGGTTGGAGCTTCAGAAAGAAAAATCTTTTTTTCTAAGAATGCTGCAAGTGCTGTAGTAATTAAAGATAAAGATTTAGCAGATTTATCAGCTACAATCACTGCTGCACTTACTCCTAAAATTGGAGCTGCAAAAGCAACTTTATTTGGGATGATTTATGGTCAAGCTCGTCAAGCAACAGCGAAAGATTTATTGGTTTTAACTTCTTCTTCTGTAATTGGAAAAGTTGATACAAATCAAGTTGCAGCGTTAATGAAATTAGGATTAACTCAAGAAGAAGCTGGTAAATTAGCAGTAGTAGGTGTTAGTTATCCAATGACAGATAATTATGTATTAACAGCAAAAGAAACTGCGAAAGCAGAAGCAGCTGTAATTAAATACAATGCAGCAATTGCTGAATTAGCAACTGCTTATAATTTAGCTTTAGTTGATACATATTCTGAAATGAAAAAATTAAGTTCTCAATCAGGAATTAAATATTACGGACAAACATATACAACAACTTTCGTTTCTGGTGGAGCGTTCTCATTAGATGGAGTTCACTTAACAGGAACTGGATATGCAATTGTCGCAAATATGTTTGCTGATGCAATCAATAAAAAATATCATTCAACTTTAAGACATGTTTACCCAGGGAATTATCCAGGTATTGCAATTCCTTAATTGGATGTTTAGATAATAAAAAATCCGCTCATCGAGCGGATTTTTTTATTTGATTATTTTTTTAGAAATAATTATTTCAATTCTTCATTTCGCATAAATTCTTCTGCTTTTTCGACCATATTTTTCGATCCACAAAAGAAAGGAATGCGCTGGTGTAATTCTGTAGGTTCAATATCCATAATGCGTTGGAAACCGTCAGAAGCTTTTCCTCCAGCTTGTTCTGCAATAAAAGCCATTGGATTACATTCGTACAATAAACGTAATTTTCCGTTCGGATTATTTGTTCCAGAAGGATAAATATAAATTCCTCCTTTCAACATGTTTCGGTGAAAATCTGAACATAAAGAACCAATGTAACGAGAAGTGTAAGGACGGTCTTCTTCATCTGCCTGACAGTATTTGATGTAATTCTTAACTCCTTGTGGGAATTTTACATAATTACCTTCGTTAACTGAATAAATATGTCCATCTTCTGGAATACACATATTTGGATGAGATAAATAGAACGTTCCGATTCCTGGGTTTAATGTAAATCCATTTACACCATTTCCTGTTGTGTAAACCAACATTGTCGATGTTCCGTAAATCACATATCCCGCAGCAACTTGCTTGTTACCTGGTTGTAAAAAATCTTCTTTTGTAACAGGTGTTCCAGGTTCAGAAACACGGTGGTAGATAGAGAAAATTGTTCCAACAGAAACATTTACGTCGATGTTTGATGAACCATCAAGTGGGTCAATCAATACTACATATTTACTGTTTTTTGAATTTTTTGAAGGTTGAATTGCGATAAAATCTTCGTTTTCTTCCGAAGCAATACCACAAACAACTTCGCGTTGCGACAACGTTTCGATAAACGTATCGTTTGCGAAAACATCTAATTTTTGTTGTTTTTCTCCTTGGACATTTTCATTTCCGAATTCGCCTAAAATATTTACAAGTCCTGCTTTGTTTACTTTATAATTAACAACTTTTGTTGCTAATTTAATAGAACTCAGTAATCTAGATAATTCTCCGGAAGAGTAAATAAAATCTGCTTGATTTTCTATGATAAACTCTCCAAGAGTTTGATGAGAATTAGTATTCATAATTATGTTTTGCTGGTCAAATATCGGAATAAAAACTCAATTTTATATCATTTCAAACGTTTGAAATTAATCTAAATACGTGAAAATCATCATTCAAATTTATTTTTCATTTTAATTAAATTCGGTCAACATATAAAGTGTAGTTTGGTTATATTTGCAAGTTAAATATTTACAAAAAAAAGTTTTTATAGAAATGAAAGTTTTCAAATTCGGTGGTGCTTCGGTGAAAGATGCAGCCGGCGTTAGAAATGTTGCGAGTTTATTGCAATCTGTTGGTTACGAAAATACATGTATCATTGTTTCTGCTATGGGCAAGACAACAAATGCATTGGAAGAGGTAGTCAAACGCTATTTTGAAAAACAAGATTTCGAAAAAACAATTAACGAAGTAAAAGAACAGCACATTGCTTTAGCGACAGAATTATTTGATAATCCAGCTGAGGTTTCGAACGAAATTTCACAATTTTTTGATGATATCGTCTCGTTTTTAAGACGTAACAAATCACCAAATTATAGCTATGTATACGATCAAGTGGTTTGTTGTGGAGAATTAATCTCGACAAAAATTATTAGTATGTATCTTAATTCTATACAAATTAATAATGAATGGTTAGATGTTCGCGATTATATCAAAACAGATAATACATACCGCGAAGGAAAAGTAAATTGGGCGTTAACAGAAGAAAGTATTAAACGTTTACCAAATACAGGTTTGTTTATTACACAAGGTTTCTTAGGTTCTGATCCTAACTTTTTCACGACAACTTTAGGACGCGAGGGTTCAGATTATTCTGCGGCGATTTTTGCTTATTGTTTAAATGCAGATAGCATGACGATTTGGAAAGATGTTCCAGGAGTTTTGAATGCTGATCCTCGTTATTTCGAGAATGCAGAGTTGTTAAATCATATTTCTTATGAAGAAGCGATAGAATTGGCGTATTATGGTGCATCTGTTATTCACCCGAAAACGTTACAGCCGCTTCAACAAAAAGAAATTCCTTTCTTCGTAAAATCATTTATTAATCCTACAGAAGCAGGAACAGAGGTAGCGAAAGGTCAACCATTAGATCCAAAAGTACCTTGTTTTATCCTAAAAAGAGAGCAACATTTGATTCGTTTATCAAGTAAAGATTTCTCTTTTATTACAGAAGATAAATTGAGCGGAATTTTCAATAAACTATATGATTATCAAATCAAAGTAAATTTGATGCAAAATTCAGCAATTTCATTATCTTTATGTTTGGAGGATAAATATGACAACTTAGAAAAGTTTGTTGCAGATATGAACGAAGAGTATAAAGTGCAAGAAGAAAACAATGTTTTATTGTACACAATTCGCCATTTCGATGCAGATTCTGACAAAGTTGTTTCAAAAGAAAAAGAATTATTGCGACAAACAGTGCGCGAAACATTACAAATAGTTGTTAAAGCTTAAATGAGTTTAATCACGACACAAGATATCTATTCAGCTTCGGGTCTTTCTAAAATTGGTGTTTTAGGAAAACCTGTGGCTTGGGCATTGAAAAAAATTTTCAGTATAGATCAGTTAAACGATTTGTACAATCGTGGAAAGCATTTGCAATGCGAACCTTTTTTGGATTATTTGATTGATGATTTGGGAATGGATTACGAAATCCATGAAGAAGATTTAAAACGTATTCCAAAAGAAGGACCTTTTATTATTATTTCTAATCATCCGCTTGGAGCGTTGGATGGAATTATTTTGATGCATTTTATGTCAAAAATTCGTCCTGATTTCAAGGTAATGGGTAATTTTTTATTGCAAAAAATTAAACCATTAGAACCTATGATTATTCCAGTTAATCCTTTCGAAACACGTAAAGATGCATACAGTAGCCTTTCAGGAATGCGCGATGCATTAAAATTGTTAAGAGCTGGAGGTTGTTTAGGGATTTTTCCTGCGGGAGAAGTTTCTTATCGAGATGACGAAAGTAGAATTATTGACAGAGAATGGCAAGAATCAGCAATGAAGTTGATCAAAAAAGCGAAAGTTCCTGTTGTGCCAATGTTTTTTAGAGCGCGAAATAGTAATATTTTTTACCGTGTAGCGAAGATTCATCCAGATTTTCAAACGGCAATGTTGCCAGCTGAAATGATGAAGAAAAGAACACGTCCAATTCAGATTCGTATTGGAAAACCAATTTTACAAAAACAACAAGACGAGCATGTGTCTATAGAAGATTATTCTGAGTTTTTGAGAAAGAAAACGTACATGCTTTCGTCATATTACAAACAAAAAAGAAGTTTAACTCAAGTATTGAAAAACCCTTCGAATATTGAGTTGAAAATTCCGAATTTACCAAGCTTATCTTCTTCTAGTAAAAAGGTTAAGCCGATTATTTCGGAAACAGCTTTAGACTTATTAATTCAAGATATTGAAACTTTACGAAAAGATGAACAAGCATTATTGTTTACAAATAATAATTACGAATGTTTCTTTTCTACAGCTCAACAAATTCCAAATATATTAAGGGAAATTGGTCGTTTACGCGAGATAACATTCCGTGCGATAGGTGAAGGTACAAATGATGAAATTGACCTTGATCGATTTGATAATCATTATCACCATTTATTTTTGTGGGATAAGGATACGAATAAAATTGTTGGAGCATATCGTATGGCGATTGGTTCGGAAGTGTATGAAAAATATGGAATTAATGGATTTTATGTTCATGAATTATTCAATTTTGATCCAGAAATTCATCCATTTTTCAAGAAATGTATCGAAATGGGACGTGCTTTCGTTTCAGCTGAATATCAACAAAAGCCGATGCCATTGTTCTTATTATGGAGAGGAATTGTGCATGTAACGTTGAGAAATCCAAATCAGAAATTTATTATTGGAGGAGTGAGTATTAGTAATCAGTTTTCTGATTTCTCAAAATCTTTGATGATCGAATTTATGAAATCTCATTATTACGATTCTACTGTAGCGCAGTATGTGAGAGCAAAAAATGAGTTTAAAGTTAAGCTGAAAGAAGAGGATAAAGAATTTATTTTCGATGAATCTGAAGCTGATTTGAATAAATTTGATAAGTTAATTGATGAGCTTGAGCCCAATATGTTGAGATTACCTGTTTTGATTAAGAAATACATCAAACAAAACGCAAAAGTGATTGCTTTCAATGTTGATCCTAAATTTAATGATGCAATTGATGGCTTAATGTATATTAGAGTTTCGGATATTCCAGAATCTACTGTTCGTCCTGTTTTAGAGGATATTCAAGCAGAATTGGATAAGAAAATACAATCAGGAAAATTTGACGGAAATCTTATCTAAGGTTTCCGTTTTTTATGTATATTATGTAGTAAATTTATTACTATGAATTTTACATTTCGTCTACTTTGCACATTATTCTTGATGAATAGTTGTATTCCAAAAAAATCAGAAGCGCCAATAGACTTTAATTTAGAGCAAGAGTCTACACTTAATTTAAGAGATTATGGAACACCTATTTCTACTATTCCAATATTAAGTTATCCTAATACTGAACAAAAAAAAGAAGTAGGAAGCGATGCTTTGGTTGGAATATCGATAGAGAATGCTGACCAATATTTAAGTCAGCTTATTGATGCAGATAAGATTGTTCTAAATGAGAAAAAGATTCGGCTGATTATTGATTATCCCCTTAAAAAACCTGTAAGTTTTGATCTTCAGAATGACAAGGGTTTTACGCGACGAGATTTGATTTTAACGATACAGGAAAAGTATAAACAAGTTTATAAAGAAGAAGAGGAGTCTGCTGATACAAAACCAATTCCTTTAGAAAAACGTGAAGGTTTAATCAATCGAAATGAAACGAATGGTAAATATGGGATTTGGGGTCATGATTTAATCGATTTGTATTTAACGGATATCGAAGTTTATAAAGATGATAAAGGAGAGGTGACTCTCGTTTTGTATATAGATTCGTAAATTTAAGACATAAAAAATGCGCTCAACCTAGTTGAGCGCATTTATATTTTAGCTTCGCTATAAATTATTTAGCAACTGCTGTAGAATCAGCTACTGGAGCAACTGCTGTAGAATCAGTTGGAGCAACTGCTGTAGAATCAACTGCTGTAGAATCGTTAGCTGCTGTAGCTAAAGAATCAACTGCTGGTGCTTCTTCTACTGGTGCTTCTTCAGTTTTCTCTCCACAAGATACTGCTCCTAATGATAAAGCTGCTACTGCAACTACTGCGAAAAATTTTTTCATCTTTTTAAATTTTAATCGATTAATTTGATATGTCAAAGTTAGAATGATTTTGACCTGATATAATAAAAAATGATTGTAATTATTTTGTAAAACATTTTTTATTTTACAAAATATAGAATTACAATTATTTAAACGTTTATATTTTCCGAAATTATAAAATTTATAAGACAAAAAAATCCTCAAATTCTATAATTTTGAGGATGATTTTTGACTTATTACAAGTGTTTATTTTAAAACTTGTGCTTCTAATTTGAATTTTTCGATTTTATTTTGAATTAAATCCAATCTCAAATTATGAATACTTCCGATATGCGAAGTTTGAAATTCTTTGTGTGGTACATATGTTCCATTTTCTACAGATAAACCAACTTCTTTGTAAGCATCACGGAAAGGTGTTCCATTTTTAATCGCTTCATTAATATTTTCAACGGTATAAATCGGATCATATTTATCCTGATTCATATAGTTATCTTTAATCTGAAGTTGAGGAATCGCAAATGTTAAGATGTCAATAATATTATCAAATTGCATCATTGGTTCGAATAATATTTCTTTCAATATTTGATAATCACGGTGATATCCACTTGGAAGATTATTGATCGTCATCATAATATCATTCGGCAACGCCTGAATTCTATTGCAATGCGCACGAGTTAACTCAAACACATCTGGGTTTTTCTTGTGCGGCATAATCGATGAACCTGTTGTCATTTCGTTTGGCAACTTCACAAAAGCTAAATCTTGTGAATTGTATAAAACCAAATCGTACGACATTTTAGACAACGTTCCACAAATCATTGCCAAAGCTGTTGCGACAGATTTTTCTGTTTTTCCACGAAGCATTTGTGCACCAACAGAAGAAACTAAGATTTCTGAAAAACCTAATTCTTGTGTTGTTTGCAAACGATCAATTGGGAAACTTGTTCCGAAACCTGCACCAGAACCCAAAGGATTTTGATCAGAAATTTTATATGCAGCCTCAAAAAAGTATAAATCCGTCAATAAACTTTCTGCATATGCCGAAAACCACATTCCAAAACTACTTGGCATTGCCGCCTGAAAATGTGTGTATCCTGGTAATTGATGATTCTTGAATTCGTCTGCTTTTTGTAAGAAAATCTCAATTAAATTGACAATTTTCTCTGTTGTATGTTTTAAGTACTCTTTCTCAAAAAGTTGAATTGCAACCAAAACTTGATCATTTCGAGAACGCGCAACGTGAATTTTTTTCCCAGCGTCGCCAGTTTTCTCAATTAAAAAAGCCTCAATTTTTGAATGTATATCTTCGTAATTTTCGTCGACTTCGAAATTATTTTCCGCAATCAGAACCAAAACTTCATCCAAAGCAATTTGCAACGCATCATTTTCTTCATTGGTAATCAAACCTGTTTTTGCCAGCATATTTGCCTGCGCTTTCGACGCTAAAGCATCGTATTTTGCAAGATGAGCATCTAATTCTCTGTCTTTTCCAACAGTAAATTTTTCGATTTTATCATTAATGGTAAAACCTTTGTCCCAAAGTTTCATATCTATAATAATGAATTAAGGGCGCAAAGTTAGTAAAAAGTTGTATAATATCTCATTAAAGTTGTATAATTATTAATAATCATAAATATTTATTCATATTGAATATTTTTGATTGTTTTTTGAGAATGTTTAGACGATTGATAGCATTTCGAAAGATTGATTATTGAATGTTTATTAATATTTCGAAATAATTCAATTTCGTAAAAAAATGACCCAAAAATTATGGAGTTGATATTTTAAGAACCTTTTAATTTTTAACTTCTATTTATTTACGTTTAAAACATTGTTAAAGTGAAATTTAGACCTTTTTTATAATAATTCTAAATTATTGAAATATAACTAAAATATATCATTCTTTGATGAAAAATCTTTACTATAAACGTAATTTTGTGTACCAATTTATAGCTAAACGCGTATTTGTTTAGATGATTGTTAATGTAAGTTTTAGAATAAAACTCTGACTCAAATGCTTATGTATGTTGAGTTTGTGTGAGTTAAATGATTAAAAATTACCCTTCGAAAAAATTACATACTTAGTTTGTATTCTGATAACAGTGGTTACCTATGCCAAAAATGATTTTTGTTGAAAATAATTTTTGCATAAGATGTGACGATACAGCGAAGTGTTATTATATAATTCATTTTGATTGGATGAAATCAGGTGTAAGTAGCTTGGTTTTAAACAATCTTTAATATTAAAAAGAAAAGATAGATAATTATGAGTCTTTACCAAGAGTATCTTAACGAGATTGAAGAAAGAAAAGGTCAAGGTTTACATCCAAAACCAATTGATGGTGCAGAATTACTAAGTGAAATCATTAATCAAATTAAAGATGTTAACAACGAATACCGCGAGGATTCTGTTAAATTCTTTATCTATAACACGTTGCCAGGAACAACTTCTGCTGCAGGTGTAAAAGCAAAATTTTTAAAAGAGATTATTTTAGGAGAAGCTACAGTTGCTGAAATTACACCAACATTTGCATTCGAATTGTTATCTCACATGAAAGGAGGACCATCTATCGAGGTTCTTTTGGACTTAGCTTTAGGAAATGATGAAGCAATTGCAAAACAAGCTGCTGAAGTTCTTAAAACACAAGTTTTCTTATACGATGCAGATACAGCTCGTTTAGCTGATGCTTTTAATGCAGGAAATGTAATCGCAAAAGATATTTTAGAAAGTTATGCAAAAGCAGAGTTCTTTACAGAATTGCCAGCAGTTGCAGAAGAAATTAAAGTAGTAACGTACATCGCTGCTGAGGGTGATATTTCTACGGATTTATTATCTCCAGGTAACCAAGCGCACTCTCGTTCTGATAGAGAATTGCACGGTCAATGTATGATTACACCTGCTGCTCAAGCTGAAATTAAAGCGTTACAAGCGCAACATCCAGATGCTTCTGTGATGTTAATCGCTGAAAAAGGTACAATGGGAGTAGGTTCTTCTCGTATGTCAGGTGTTAACAACGTGGCTTTATGGACAGGAAAACAAGCATCGCCTTACGTTCCTTTCGTAAATATTGCGCCAATTGTTGCAGGTACAAACGGAATTTCTCCAATTTTCTTAACAACTGTTGATGTAACAGGAGGTATCGGAATCGATTTGAAAAACTGGAAAAAACAAGTTGATGCAAACGGAGATGTGGTTCGTAACGAAGCGGGGGATCCTGTTTTAGAAGAAGTTTATTCAGTTGCTACAGGTACTGTTTTAACAATCAATACAAAAACGCAAAAATTATACAACGGAGATCAAGAGTTAATTGATATTTCAAGATCATTGACTCCTCAAAAAATGGAATTTATCAAAGCGGGTGGTTCTTACGCAATCGTTTTTGGTAAAAAAATCCAAACATTTGCTGCTCAAACTTTAGGTATCGAAGCTCCTGTGGTTTTCGCTCCTTCAAAAGAGATTTCAAATGATGGTCAAGGTTTAACTGCGGTTGAAAAAATCTTCAATAACAATGCGGTTGGATCTACTCCAGGAAAAGTTTTACATGCTGGTTCTGACGTTCGTGTTAAAGTAAACATCGTAGGTTCTCAGGATACAACTGGTTTGATGACATCGCAAGAGTTAGAAGCAATGGCTGCTACAGTTATCGCTCCAACGGTTGACGGTGCATACCAATCAGGATGTCATACAGCTTCTGTTTGGGATAAAAAAGCGCAAGCAAATATTCCTAAATTGATGAAATTTATGAATGATTTCGGTGTAATTACAGCGCGTGACCCTAAAGGTGTTTATCATTCAATGACTGACGTTATCCACAAAGTATTGAATGATATCACGATTGACGAATGGGCAATCATTATTGGTGGTGACTCTCATACACGTATGTCTAAAGGTGTAGCTTTTGGTGCTGACTCTGGTACTGTGGCTTTAGCTTTAGCTACTGGTGAGGCTTCTATGCCAATTCCAGAATCTGTAAAAGTAACATTCAAAGGTGAGATGAAACCTCACATGGATTTCCGTGATGTGGTTCATGCTACACAATTACAAATGTTACAACAGTTTGATGGTGAAAACGTATTCCAAGGTCGTATTATTGAGGTTCACATCGGAACATTATTAGCAGACCAAGCGTTTACATTCACAGACTGGACGGCAGAAATGAAAGCAAAAGCATCTATCTGTATTTCTCAAGACGAAACATTAATCGAATCGTTAGAAATTGCAAAATCTCGTATCCAAATCATGATCGAGAAAGGAATGGATAACAAAAATCAAGTGTTAAAAGGGTTAATCGATAAAGCAAACAAACGTATCGAAGAAATTAAATCGGGGGCTAAACCTGCTTTAACTCCAGATGCAAATGCTAAATATTATGCGGAAGTTGTAATTGACTTAGATATTATCGAAGAGCCAATGATTGCCGATCCAGACGTAAACAATGCTGACGTTTCTAAACGTTATACACACGACACCATCCGCGATTTAACTTACTATGGAGGTGATAAACACGTAGATTTAGGTTTCGTAGGTTCTTGTATGGTTCACAAAGACGATTTAAAAATCGTTTCTCAAATGTTACGTAACGTAGAAAAAGCGAATGGTAAAGTTGAGTTTAAAGCTCCTTTAGTTGTTGCTGCACCTACTTACAACATTATCGACGAATTGAAAGCGGAAGGTGATTGGGAAATGTTACAAAAATACTCAGGATTTGAGTTTAGCGATTTATTACCAAAATCTACTGCACGTACAGAATACGAAAACATTATGTACTTAGAGCGTCCTGGTTGTAACTTATGTATGGGTAACCAAGAAAAAGCAGCAAAAGGAGATACAGTAATGGCGACATCTACACGTTTATTCCAAGGTCGTGTGGTTGAAGACCGTGATGGCAAAAAAGGAGAATCTTTATTAGCATCAACTCCAGTAGTTGTTTTATCAGCGATTTTAGGACGTATTCCTTCTATCGAAGAGTACAAAACTGCAGTTGAAGGTATTAACTTAACAAAGTTTAAACCAATTTCAATGAACTAATTGTTTGTAGAAAATGATATAATAAAGGCTAACATTTCGGTGTTAGCCTTTTTTTGTGATAAATATATAATATTGCAAATAAATAAGTTAGAATTGATTTAAATAAGGTTATTAACCATTTATACACGTTAAATATTAAATAATTCAGTATATTGGGGTATGTTTTTTGATAAATTAAAACCAATTAAATAAATCAATTATTATGGCATTTGATATAAATATGATTAAAGGCGTTTATGCCAAAATGCAAGAACGAGTAGATGCTGCGAAAACTATCGTAGGTCGACCTTTAACGTACTCAGAGAAAATTTTATATGCTCACTTGTTTGACGGAAAACCAACGCAAGCGTATACTAGAGGAGAATCTTATGTAGATTTTGCGCCAGATCGTGTAGCAATGCAAGATGCAACTGCTCAAATGGCTTTGTTGCAATTTATGCAAGCTGGAAAAACCAAAACGGCTGTTCCTTCTACGGTTCACTGTGATCACTTGATTCAGGCTAAAGTTGGGGCAAAAACCGATTTGCAAGAAGCAATCAATAAATCATCAGAAGTATTTAATTTCTTAGAATCAGTTTCGAATAAATATGGAATTGGATTCTGGAAACCAGGTGCAGGAATTATTCACCAAGTAGTATTAGAAAACTATGCATTTCCAGGAGGAATGATGATTGGTACCGATTCTCACACGCCAAATGCAGGTGGATTAGGAATGGTAGCAATTGGTGTTGGTGGTGCCGATGCTGTTGATGTAATGTCTGGAATGGCTTGGGAATTAAAAATGCCAAAATTAATCGGAGTTAAATTAACAGGTAAATTATCTGGTTGGGCTGCTCCAAAAGACGTTATCTTAGAAGTTGCTGGACGTTTAACTGTAAAAGGTGGAACAGGAGCAATTGTAGAGTATTTTGGAGAAGGAGCTGAGTCTTTATCTGCAACAGGTAAAGGAACAATTTGTAACATGGGTGCAGAAATTGGAGCAACAACTTCAATCTTCGCTTATGATGATGCTTCAGAAAGATATTTAAGAGCAACTGATCGTAATGATGTAGCAGATGCTGCAAATGCTCACAAATCTTATTTACGTTCGGATGATGAAGTTTATGCAAATCCAGAAAACTTCTATGATCAATTAATTGAAATCAACTTATCTGAATTAGAGCCTCGTTTGAATGGTCCTTTTACGCCAGATTTAATGACACCGGTTTCTAAAATGAAAGAAACTGCAGCAGCAAATGGTTGGCCTTTAGATGTTGAATGGGGATTAATCGGTTCTTGTACAAACTCTTCTTACGAAGATTTGACGCGTGCTGCTTCGATTGCGCAACAAGCTTTAGACAAAGGTTTAGAAGCAAAATCATCTTTCGGAATTAATCCAGGTTCAGAGGTCGTTCGTTATACTGCTGATCGTGATGGTTTATTAAAAACTTTCGAGGATTTAGATGCAGTTATCTTTACAAATGCTTGTGGACCTTGTATTGGTCAATGGGATCGTGAAGGAGCGGATAAAGAAGAAAAAAATACAATCGTTCACTCATTCAACCGTAACTTCAAAAAACGTGCGGACGGAAATCCAAATACATATGCTTTCGTAACATCACCTGAAATGGTTGCGGCTATTGCAATTTCTGGACGTTTAGATTTTAATCCATTAACAGATAAATTAATCAATAAATTTGGTGAAGAAGTAATGTTAGATGCTCCAAAAGGAGAGGAATTACCAACAAAAGGTTATGCTTACGAAGATAATGGATATCAAGCACCAGTTGAAGACGGTTCTCGTGTAGAAGTGATCGTAAATCCAAATTCTGAGCGTTTACAATTATTAGAAGGTTTCAAACCTTGGAATGGTGAAAATATTATTGGAGCTAAATTATTAATAAAAGCATTTGGTAAATGTACAACTGACCATATTTCTATGGCTGGACCTTGGTTACGTTTCCGTGGACACTTAGATAATATTTCGAATAACACGTTGATTGGTGCTGTAAATGCATTCAACCAAGAAACTAATTCAGTTAAAAATCAATTAACAGGAGAATACGGACCAGTTCCAGACACTGCACGTGCATATAAAGCGGCAGGTGTGCCTTCTGTAATTGTTGGTGACGAAAACTACGGAGAAGGTTCTTCTCGTGAGCATGCTGCAATGCAACCGCGTCATTTAGGTGCTGTAGCAGTATTGGTACGTTCTTTTGCACGTATCCATGAAACAAATCTTAAAAAGCAAGGAATGTTAGCGTTGACATTTGCGGACAAAGCAGATTATGATAAAGTACAAGAAGATGATACAATCAACTTTATAGACTTAACAGAATTTGCGCCTGGAAAACCTTTGACAATCGAGTTTGTTCATGCAGATGGATCGAAAGATTTAGTTGTTGCAAATCATACATACAATGCACAACAAATTGAATGGTTCAAAGCTGGATCAGCATTAAATTTAATTAAAGCGCAACAAGCGTAATAATTAATTCAATTATAAAAGTAAAAGCCGATCTAGAAATACATCGGCTTTTTTTATTAAAAATATTTTTTCCTATTTAAAATTGAATAATATTTAAAAATAGTTACTTTTTTCTTAATTTTTTATGTTTGTTGTTGTTGAATTATTAAGTTTACAGTTAAACACATAATAATATGATTAAAAATTTATTTTTTATAGGATGTCTATTTTTGACTCCTCAACTTTTTGCACAAACAATCGTTTTTGAAGAAAACTTTGATACCCCAGAAAGACAAGCATTGTGGACGATTGGAGAATTAGATGGAGACGAAGATACTTGGGAGTTTGTAGATGCTGCAGAAGCTGAAACTCCTTCTTTTAGTGGTTCTTTTGCTTGGTCTTGGTCATGGTTTTTTGAGGCTTTAACACCTGATAATACATTAACAAGTCCAGTTTTTAAAATTCCTGAAGGAAACAAAACAGAATTGACTTTTAAGGTTTCTGCAGCAGATAATGAAGAAGGTTTTTTTGAAGAACATTACGCGGTTTATGTAATTTCTGCAAATTCAACTTTTACTGGTACAGAAACAGCAGCTTTTGAAGAAACATTAGATGCTGGATATTTTGATGTTGCTAAGACAGTTAATGTAGATATTTCAAAATATGCTGGACAAGATGTTCAATTGGTATTCAGACATTATAAATGTACAGATATTTTATACATTGGTTTAGATGATGTAAAAGTCACGCAAGAAAAATTAGCAACTTCTGATCTTAATAAATCAACTATTTCTGTTTATCAAGATAATGGATTGGTTAAAGTTTCAGGAATAAACGATGTCAAAAAAATTAAAATATTTGATATGTCAGGTAATCTTGTTAGAGAGGTAAATCAATCAGAGGCGAATATTTCCGCTTTACCAAAAGGAATTTATATCGTTAATTTCTATTCTGGAGATAATGTTATTTCAAGAAAAATTGTAAAATAATAAAATTGTAAAAACGAGCTTTAGAAATAGGGCTCGTTTTATTTTTCTACAAATTCTTCAAATTTTCTAAAGCCATTAAAAGTGTTTCATCCTTTTTAGCAAAACAAAATCGAATGACTTTGTTATCTGTTTTATCATGGTAAAATGCCGAAATTGGTATCGTTGCAACTTTATTTTTGATGGTTAACTGTTTTGCAAATTCATCATCAGGTAAATCACTTATTTTAGCATAATTTGCACTTACAAAATAAGTTCCTTCACAAGGCAAAACTTCAAAATTTGTTGAAGTTAAACCTTTAACAAATAAATCTCTTTTTTGTTGAAAAAAATCATTCAAATACAAGTAATGATCTGGGTTTTCTAAATAATCTGCAATTGCATATTGTGATGGTGTATGGGTAGAAAACGTATTAAATTGATGACATTTTCTAAACTCTTTCATTAATTCTTTTTCGGCTAAAATGTAACCGATTTTCCAGCCTGTAATGTGAAATAATTTTCCGAAAGAACCTACGATGAAAATCTTGTCTTTTACTGATTTTAATTTTGCAAAACTTTGATGCGATTTTCCATCAAATGTAATGTGCTCATAAACTTCATCTGCAAGCAAATAACAATTTGAATCTTTTAGGATTTGTTCAAATTGTTTTAAATCATTTTCGGATAAAATTTTTCCAGTTGGATTATTCGGATTATTAACGATAATTAATTTCGTTTTATCATTAATTTTTTGCTTCAATTCTTCAAAATCGATTGAATATTCAGGATATTTCAGCTGAATTGGAATAATTTTTCCTCCAAATAATTCGATAGTTGGTTGATATAAATCGTAAGCAGGCTCAAAAATAATCACTTCATCATTTGGGAGAATTAATGTAGAAATAACATTAAAAATAGCTTGACTTGCACCGCTTGTAATGTTAATTTCATTCTGAAAATCGTAATCAGATTGATAAAGATTAGAATATTTTTCTGAAAGTAATACACGCAATTTTTCGACGCCAGTCATTGGCGCGTACTGATTGTAATTTTGTGTTGAATAATAATTTAAACGACTAATTAATTCAGAATCTGCATTAAAGTCAGGAAAACCTTGCGCTAAATTAATCGCTTGATGTTCATTTGCCAATTGACTCATTACCGAAAAAATGGTTGTCGAAACATTGGGTAGTTTAGATTTTATCATATTGGTAAATTAGGTCGTTTTTGCTCAAAATCAAAACAATGAACCTTAATATTTTTAGGAAATTTTTTCTTATTTTTGTAAAACTCGTTTAACACTCAACAACTCAAATGTCAGAATTAGATCAACAAGTAAATTATACGGAAGACAATATCAAAACCCTTGATTGGCGCGAACATATTCGCATGCGACCTGGGATGTATATTGGGAAGCTGGGAGATGGTTCGTCTCAAGATGATGGAATTTATATTTTGTTGAAGGAGATTGTAGATAACTGTATCGATGAATTTGTGATGGGTGCAGGAAAAACAATCGAAATTAATCTGCGCGAAGATGAGGTAACGGTTCGTGATTATGGACGTGGAATTCCGCTTGGAAAAATGGTTGACGCCGTTTCTAAGATGAATACAGGTGGTAAATATGATTCACAAGCTTTCAAAAAATCGGTTGGTTTAAATGGTGTTGGTACAAAAGCTGTAAATGCGTTATCAACATCGTTTCGAGTGCAATCTATTCGAGATGGAAAAACACGTATTGCAGAGTTTGAGCAAGGGATTTTAGCAAATCAAGAAGATGAAAAAGAAACATCTTTACGAAAAGGAACTAAAATTACATTTATCCCAGATAAATCGATTTTCTTGAATTTTAAATTCAGAAAAGAATATGTAGACAAAATGTTGAAAAACTATGTTTACTTAAATCCAGGATTGAAAATTATTTTCAATGGAGAAGAATTCTTTTCGAAAGACGGATTGAAAGATTTATTGAATGATAATATCGAGGAAGAAACAATTTATGATATCATCCATTTGAAAGGAGAAGATATCGAAATTGCGATGACGCACAGCTCGAAATCATATTCGGAAACGTATTATTCTTTTGTGAATGGTCAAAATACAACGCAAGGAGGAACACATTTAACAGCTTTTAAAGAGGCTGTTGTGAAAACTGTTCGCGAATTTTATAATAAAAATTATGATCCTGCGGATATTAGAAAATCAATTATTGGAGCAATTTCGATCAAAGTAATTGAGCCAGTTTTTGAATCGCAAACAAAAACTAAACTTGGTTCGAATGAAATTGGACCAGGAATGACAACGGTTCGCACGTTTGTAAATGATTTTATCAAAACGAATCTTGACAACTTTTTACATAAAAATACAGAAGTTGCGCAAGCATTAGAACGCAAGATTAAACAATCAGAAACGGAACGAAAAGAGCTTTCTGGAATTCGAAAATTAGCGCGTGATCGCGCCAAAAAAGTTAGTTTACATAACAAGAAATTGCGCGATTGTCGTCAACATTATAATGATCCGAAAGCTGAATTACGTTTAGATACAACTATTTTTATTACCGAGGGAGATTCGGCAAGTGGATCGATTACCAAAAGTAGAAGTGTAGAAACGCAAGCGGTTTTTAGTTTGAGAGGAAAACCGTTGAATTCATACGGTTTGACAAAGAAAATTGTTTATGAAAACGAAGAATTTAATCTTTTACAAGCGGCATTAAACATCGAAGAAGGATTAGAAGATTTACGTTACAATAATGTTGTAATTGCAACTGATGCTGACGTCGATGGAATGCACATTCGTTTGTTGATTATTACATTTTTCTTACAATTTTTCCCAGAATTGATCAAAGAGGGACATTTGTATATTTTGCAAACACCACTTTTTCGTGTGAGAAACAAGAAGGAAACACGTTATTGTTATTCTGAACCAGAACGTATAAAAGCGTTGGAAGAAGTTAAAAATCCAGAGATTACACGATTCAAAGGATTAGGTGAAATTTCGCCAGATGAGTTCAAACATTTTATCGGAAAAGATATTCGTTTAGAACCAGTAATGATTGGAAAAGATCAAACCATCGAAAGTCTTTTAGAATTTTACATGGGAAAAAATACACCAACAAGACAAGAATTTATTATTAACAATTTGGCTGTAGAAGCTATTAAAAATTAGAATATTATATAAAAAACTTACTTTCTATCTAACCTAAACACCTATTTTATAAATATGAAGAAGAATAATAAAAATGTGATACAGCTCTTTAAAATGCTAAATTTCACCATCGTTATTTTAATCATTCTAAACCTTATTATGTATGCTGGTATTTTACCTTACAAGTATCACATAATACCACCTTATGTTGTTGCAATTTTTATAGCGTTGTTTATTTATGTAAGCTATAAAAGTGGAAATCAATTTTTTGCGATAGACACAAAAGGTGAAACCATAACTTTTGAAACGAAGAATGTTGGATTTTTATCCTTCTTAGATTCAAAAACGAACAAAATCGATTTACCGAAGTATAAATTGATCAAATACGATTTTCAGAAAGGAATTCTTTCAAAAAACGTTGTCTTTTATATTAACAGTAAAAAGAATCCTACCAATTTAACAAAAGTCAAATTTCGTTTAGCATTCATTTCTAACCGAAATATTAATATTATTTTGACTGAATTAGACAAAATTGTGGAGTCTAATTGTATGGTCAAAAACAATGTAGAAGTAGCTATTTAACATGATGCAAGACAATCAAGAGAGCATCAAGAAGGTTTCTGGTATGTACCAAGAATGGTTTCTTGACTATGCCTCTTATGTAATTTTAGAACGAGCAATTCCATCTATTTATGATGGGTTGAAACCAGTTCAGCGTAGAATTTTACATTCAATGCGCGAGTTGGAAGACGGACGATATAACAAAGTTGCGAACATTGTAGGAAATACGATGAAATATCACCCGCATGGTGATATGGCGATTTCTGATGCAATGGTTCAAATTGGTCAAAAAGAATTGTTGATCGATATGCAAGGAAACTGGGGAAATATCTATACTGGTGACCGAGCGGCTGCGTCGCGTTATATCGAAGCTCGATTGACTAAATTTGCGTTAGAAGTTGTCTATAATCCAAAAACTACAAAATGGCAACCTTCTTATGATGGTCGAAATAAAGAACCAATCGATCTTCCAATCAAATTTCCTTTGCTTTTGGCACAAGGAGTTGAAGGAATTGCAGTTGGTTTGTCAACAAAGATTTTACCGCATAATTTCAATGAGTTAATTGATGCGTCAATTTTACATCTGAAAGGAAAGAAATTTCAAATTTTTCCAGATTTTTTAACTTCTGGTTTGGTTGATGTTTCCGATTATAATGATGGATTACGTGGAGGTAAAGTGCGTATTCGTGCAAAGATTTTGCAAGAAGATAAAACGACGCTAAAAATCACTGAAATTCCGTACGGAACAACGACAGGATCTTTGATTGATTCGGTTTTGAAAGCCAATGATAAAGGTAAAATCAAGATCAAAAAGATTGAAGATAATACAGCGGCTGAAGTTGAGATTTTAATTCATCTTGTTCCAGGAAGTAGTCCAGACAAAACAATTGATGCATTGTATGCATTCACGGATTGCGAGATTTCTATTTCGCCAAATGCGTGTGTGATTAATGAACAAACACCAGAATTTTTAACAGTTTCTGAAATTTTAATTCACAATACAAACAATACAGTTGAATTGTTGAAAAAAGAGTTAGAAATTGAGTTAGATGAACTGCAAGAACAATGGCATTTTTCTTCGTTGGAACGAATTTTTATCGAGAATAGAATTTATCACGATATTGAAGAAGAAGAAACATGGGAAGGTGTAATTTCTGCGATTGATAAAGGGCTGAAGCCACATATTGCGCATTTAATTCGTCCAGTTACGGAAGAAGATATTACGCGTTTAACAGAAATTCGAATCAAACGTATTTCAAAATTTGATTTAGATAAAGCACAACAATTTATTGAATCATTAGAAGATAAAATCGAGAATGTAAAACATCATTTAGCAAATTTGATTGATTATGCGATCGATTATTTCAAAAACCTAAAGACAAAATACGGAAAAGGAAAAGAACGTAAAACAGAAATTAGAACATTTGATACGATTGATGCGACAAAAGTTGCCGTTGCAAATACACGTTTTTATGTGGATAGAAACGAAGGTTTTATCGGAACTTCATTGAAAAAAGACGAGTATTTATTCGAGTGTTCTGATATTGATGATATTGTGGTTTTCAAACATGATGGTTCGATGATTGTGACAAAAGTTGATGCAAAAACTTTTGTTGGAAAAGGAATTATTCATGTTGGAATTTGGCATAAAAATGATAAACGTACCATTTATAACTTGATTTATCGCGATGGTAAAAATGGTCCGGCTTATCAAAAACGTTTTGCTGTAACGGGAATTACTCGCGATAAAGAATATGATTTAACGGCTGGTAATAAAGGTTCGGAAGTGTTGTATTTTTCAGCAAATCCAAATGGAGAAGCCGAAGTTGTATCAATTATTTTAAAAACTCATCAACGAATCAAAAAATTAAAATTTGATATTAATTTTGCTGATTTAGCGATTAAAGGTCGTGCATCAAAAGGTAATTTAGTAACAAAATATCCAATCAAAAAAGTAGAATTGAAAGAGGAAGGAGTTTCGACTTTAGCTCCTCGTCAAATTTGGTTTGATACGGATACAAAACGTCTAAATGCTGATGGATTGGGACTTTTATTAGGTTCTTTCAAAGGTGATGATAAAATTTTAACGATTAATAAAAAAGGTGAAGCGAAATTGGTTTCGTTTGATTTGAGTAATCGTTTTGACGAAGATTTAGAGATTATCGAGAAATGGAAACCTGCAAAACCGATTTCTTGCGTGTATTATGATGCAGAAAAAGATCGTTATTTTGTGAAACGTTTCCTTTTAGAAGATACGTTTTCTCCACAAGCTTTTTATACGTTAGAAGATGGTAAATCATCAATCAAAGTTGTTTCGACCGATTACTTACCAGTTATTGAGTTGATTTTCCCGAAAGTAAAAGGTTTAGAAAAAGAACCAGAAGTGATAAATTTAGAAGAATTTATTACTGTTAAAGGAATTAAAGCGCAAGGAAATCAATTGACGACATATAAATTAAAACAGATTAATGTGTTAGAACCGCTTCCATTCGAAGAACCAGAAGAAGAGGAGGAGTCAGAAGAAGAGCCGCAGCCGACGCTATTTGATGCGATTGAGGAGGATAATAATGAAGAAGAAAATATAGAAGAATAATGGGAGACATCTCTATTGTGGCATTAGTCGTTATTGGATTGAATGTTTTGGTAAGTTGGAAAGGTTTTAACGATTTAGCTTTTTTTGAAAAATATAAATTCCAAGTAGGGTCGATATTATATAATAAGGAATACTATAGAATTTTAAGTTCAGGATTTTTACATGTTGATTTTACTCATTTGTTATTCAATATGTTAACTCTTTACTTTTTTGCGAATCCTGTGATTGCTTTTTTTGCGAGTCCAGAAGGATTTTTGTTAGGCGACTTCTCGAATGCAAAACTAAATGTAGGTTACGGAATGTTTCTTTTAGTTTTTTTAGCAGCGGTTATTAGCGGAAATCTTTTGTCTTTGTTGATTCACAAGAAAGAAACTTTTTATTCGGCAGTAGGAGCTTCTGGTGGAGTGACAGGGGTTTTATTCGCTGCAATTGCAGCTTTTCCTGAAATGGAATTAAGATTATTTTTTGCTTTACCAATTCCAGCCTGGATTTTCGGGATCTTATATTTAGGATATTCAGTTTATGGAATGAAAACTAATTTAGGGAACATCGGACATTCAGCGCATTTAGGTGGAGCAATTGTGGGATTATTATCTGCAATATTATTTTACCCAACTATTTTACAAATCAATACATATTATATTTTAGGAATGATTGTTCCATTAGTTGTATTGTTTGTGATGATTTTACGAGAACATCGAAAATAAAAAATAAGACAAAAAAAAGCATCAAGATTACTTGATGCTTTTTTTATATGATAATGAAATTATACTATTATAATATTATAATATTCTTTTTACATATAAGAATTTTGGTCCCCAATATCTATCATTTAAAGAAGATACCATAACGCCTTGAGAAGTAGATGAATGAATGAATTCTAAAACTCCATCTTTATTTCTTCCATGAACAATTCCTACGTGCGAAACTCTACCGCGACCTCTTGTTGCAAAGAAAACTAAATCTCCTTCTTTTGCTTCGTCTGTACTAACTGTAAAACCTTCTCTTGCCTGATCTGCAGATACACGAGGTAAATTTTTATTGAAAGTCTCGAAAACGTTTCTAACAAAGGCAGAGCAATCAATACCACTTCTTGTTGTGCCTCCGTATCGGTAAGGTGTACCAATATACGTTTCTGCTTCTTTTAATAAAAATCCTGCAAACAATTCATTCGTTTCTTCTAAAACGCTGTTTAACACGACCATAGATTTCGCTTCATCGTTAATTTCTATTGGTGTAACATCTAAATTGGCATGTTTATTGATTATTTTAGCTTGAGCTTCAATAGCTCTTGGTTTCGGTACGAAACTTCTCGAAGAATATTCTGTAGCTTCACTAACTGGGGTTAAAGATGAACATGATGTAATAAACATCGTGCAAACCACTGCAGCTACACCTAATATCGATGCTTTCATATATTGAGTATTCGTTTGTATAAATTTTAATAGCACCGCTAAAGTAATTGTTAAAAATATAACTCATTATATATAAGAGATGTTTTGACAAAATATTAACTTCCTTAACATTTTTTAACAAAAATCTATTCAAAAAAACTTTCAAATAAATTTGGAACTACAAAAAATAGTTCTACATTTGCACTCGCTTTTCACAACAAGTGGTTAAGCCGTCATGCGGCCCATTCGTCTAGTGGTTAGGACATCAGGTTTTCATCCTGGAAACAGGAGTTCGATTCTCCTATGGGCTACATAAAAGTGTTTTAGAAAATTATTAAATTAATTTGGCGAGATAAAATATTTGTTTATATCTTTGCCGAACTAAAATAGAAAGAGATTTAAGTTATGGCAAATCATAAGTCAGCATTAAAAAGAATTAGACAATCAGCGGTAAGACGCGATCGTAATAAATATTATCACAAATCAGCTCGTACAGCTATTAAAGCTTTAAGATCTGAATCTGATAAAAATGAAGCAGAAACAGTTTTTCCAAAAGTTTCTTCAATGATTGATAAGTTAGCAAAAAGAAACATTATTCACAAGAATAAAGCTTCAAACTTAAAATCAAAGTTAGCGAAACATATTGCGGGATTAGCTTAATAAAATAAAAGTGGTCCCTTCGTCTATCGGTTAGGACACTAGATTTTCATTCTAGAAAGAGGGGTTCGATTCCCCTAGGGACTACAAATTAATAGATGGATTGCATTATTGCAATCTTTTTTTTCCTTGTTCATAGTTGTTGATTTTTTAAACAACCAGTAGAATACTGTGTAAAGGAAATTGTTTTTTGTGTTTTGTTTGTAAAGGTTAATCATAATGTTTAGATGATTAATCGGGAATGAAAATGTCGCTGTATAATTCAACTTGGTTCAAATTATTAGAATTATACATCGACTTTTCTACAACTCCCAACACAAAATGACGTTCATTCAAAATAAAGAATATTCGAATTAATTAATTCATATTAAGTGGTCCCTTCGTCTATCGGTTAGGACACTAGATTTTCATTCTAGAAAGAGGGGTTCGATTCCCCTAGGGACTACAATTTGACTTGATTAAAAAAAATAGTATAAAATTTTCGAAAATTGTTTGGTAATAAAAAATAAACGTTTATTTTTGCACCACAATAATACGAAAGGAGGTCCCTTCGTCTATCGGTTAGGACACTAGATTTTCATTCTAGAAAGAGGGGTTCGATTCCCCTAGGGACTACAAAAAAGCATTCAGATTTGGATGCTTTTTATATTTTGAAATAGTTTAGTTTATATTGATTTATTGCGATCAATAAAAAAGCGTTTGAGGAAATAAACTTCAAACGCTTTTTGCTTTTATACAGGTTCCTTTTATAGCTTTGGAATCGCTTCGATCAATTCTTTAGTATAGTTTGTTGTCGGATGCGCATAAACCTTGTCTGCATCGTCCAATTCTTTCATTTCTCCGTGTTGCATCACCAATAATTGATCACTCATATATTTTACAACCGCCAAATCGTGCGAGATAAATATATAGGTAAAACCAAACTCGGTTTTCAAATCATTTAATAAATTCAAGACTTGCGCCTGAACAGAAACATCCAACGCAGAAACAGATTCATCACAAATGATAAATTTAGGATTTAAAGCCAAAGCACGAGCAATCCCGATACGTTGACGTTGCCCACCCGAAAATTCGTGCGGATATTTGTTCAAATCTTGATCTGATAAACCTACTTTTTGTAAAAGAGATGAAGCCGTTTGTAATCGTTCCGATTTATTCTGACCAATTTTATGTACTTGCATTGGCTCCGTAATAATTTGCGCAACGGTATGGCGAGGATTTAAACTTGAATATGGGTCTTGGAAAATAATCTGAATTTCTCTTCTTAATTTACGAATTTCCTCTTTTTTCAGTTTCGTAATATCTATACCATTATAATAAATTTCGCCGGCAGTTGGTTTTTCTAATAACAAAACCGTTCTACTCAAGGTTGTTTTTCCAGAACCCGATTCGCCAACCAAGCCCATTGTTTCACCTGGATAAACTTTGAACGAGATATCATCGACAGCTTTTACATTCGGGATTGTAGCGTTTCCAAATAGAGTCGAAGGATAGAAATATTTCTTCAAGTTCTTAACCTCTAAAATTGGAGGATTTACATAAATTTTTTCGTGAAAAGCTTCGCGTTCTTCTTCTGTATAGATTTCAGTTTTGAAATTTGGATTTTCTAAGAAATCTTTCACCGTAGGTAAACGTTTTGCGCGTTCATCCAATCGAGGTCGACAAGCAATTAAACCTTTTGTATAATTTTCTTTCGGATGATTAAAAATAGTTTCAACATTTCCTTGTTCTACAACATCACCACGAAACATCACCAAAATTTCTTCGCAAACATTTGCAATTACACCCAAATCGTGAGAAATAAACAACATGCTCATGTTATTTTTTTCTTGTAATTCTTTCAATAAATCTAACGTCGCTTTTTGCACCGTAACGTCCAAAGCTGTTGTAGGTTCATCCGCAATCAATAATTTCGGCTCGCAAGAAATCGCCATTGCTATCATTACACGTTGCTTTTGTCCGCCAGATAATTCGTGCGGATAGGCTTTATAAATACGTTCGGGATTTGGTAATTTTACTTGTTCAAAAAGATGAAGAACTTTCTTTTTAGCTTCTTCTTTCGATAAATTTTGATGCAAACGAATCGCTTCTTCCACTTGTTCCCCGCAACGTAAACTTGGATTTAGAGAAGTCATTGGTTCTTGAAAAATCATTCCGATTTCATTTCCTCTTATTTTTTCCAGTTCTTTAGGCGAAAGTTTAAGCAAATCTATCATTTTATCATCTTGACGAAAAAGAATTTCACTTTCGGGATGAATTGTTGCATTAGGAGACAATAAACCCATAATAGCTAATGAAGTTAACGACTTTCCAGAGCCAGATTCTCCAACAATTCCTAATGTATCACCTTGTTCTACTTTGAAATTGATGTTATTCAGAACTTGTTTATCTCCAAAAGAAATCGATAAATTTTTGACTTCGATAATATAATGTAAATCTTGCTTTTGCATGGCAAATTGTTGCTTGGTAAATGAAGTGGAAATTTAGTGATTTTTTAGTCATTTTCTCGAATCAATAATTTCTAAGATTTTGTATTTATAAATTTTGTAATTTTGCTACGAATCAAAACGTTGTGATTTTTAATTTTTTTTATTAATTTAGATGTATTGATTTACTGACTTATAAAAACTTATAACAAGTCAGTCTTTTAAATTCGAAGAATGGATACATACTCCCAGATTTCGACATTGTTTTTAGTCGCTAATCACAATGTCGCCGATGAAATTTCTGTAGCAAAACTTTTGCTTACAATTTTCCTTGTTTTATTAAATGGTTTTTTCGTTGCAGCCGAGTTTGCAATTGTAAAAGTACGTTCGTCACAAATTGAAGTTAATCAAGATATTAACGAAAGAACTTCAAATGCTGCAAAACGAATCGTTAATCATTTAGATTCTTATCTTGCCGCAACACAGTTAGGTATTACATTAGCTTCGCTTGGTCTTGGTTGGGTTGGAGAAAGCTCTTTAACGCCTGTAATCGTAAAACTTTTTGAAGTAGTTGGTTTAACTTCTCCTTCTTGGACAGCGATTGCGCATAATGTTGCATTCCCAGCAGCTTTCGTTATCATTACTATTTTGCACATTGTTTTTGGTGAGTTAGCGCCGAAATCTATTGCGATTCAGTATCCAACAAAAACTACTTTTACAGTAGCTTGGCCTCTTCGTGCATTTTATTTTGTTTTCAAACCTCTTATTGTTTTAATGAATGGTTTGGCAAATGTAATTCTTCGTGCGATTGGAATTCATCCTATTCATGGAGGTGAAATTCACACAGAAGAAGAGTTGAAAATGATTATTACAGAAAGTTCTGAAGGTGGAGCAATTGAGGAGTCTGAGCGTAATTTAATTCAAAATGTGTTTGAGTTTGATGATCGTCGTGTGATGAATATTCAAACTTTACGAAAAAATGTTTCTGCAATTAATATTAATACTTCTGTAAAAGATGCATTAGATTATGCGATTAACGAAGGTTATTCGCGTTATCCAGTTTACGAAGAAGAATTTGATAATATAAAAGGTGTCATATACGCAAAAGATTTAATCAAGCAATTGTTAGAAAATCCAAATCAAACTGAAATTGAAGGATTGTTGCGTGAGCCAATTTTTATTTCAGAAAATGCGTTGATTAAAAATGTAATGAAACAATTTCAGAAAAAACATATGCAAATTGCAATTGTAACAAATGAAGTTGGTGAAGTTGCAGGAATTGTTTCGATGGAAGATATTTTGGAGGAGTTGGTTGGAGAAATTCAAGACGAATATGATAACGAAGATCCGATAGTTTCTCGTGTTTCTGAAGGTGTTTATAATATAAATGCACACAACGCGATAAGCGATATTAATCGTTTAGTACCGTTTAGATTCGAAGAAAGTGAACATTATGATACGTTGGCTGGATTGATTTCTGAATGTTATCCTGATAAAGAATTAACGGAAGGAGATTTGATTGATTTGGAAGAATATACAGGAACAATTATCAAAATGTACCGAAATTCTGTTGAGCAAGTTCAATTGAAAGTGAAAGATGAATTGATTGAAAACTTTCGCGACGAACCAGATTCAGCAGAAGATGATGAAAATTAATCATTAAAAAATATAGAACAAAAATCCGCTCATTAGCGGATTTTTTTGTTTTTATAAATCTTCTTTTCGTTGTAAAGGTTGATCGTAGCGCATTTTTCGGAAAACATTAATCAAGGTTACAACATCTTTTTCACAATAATCTTTGATGCGTTCTACATTGTTTTCATCGTAATAAACTCGTGCAACTTGTGAACCATCGATATCATCTTTTGGTGTTGGAATTTCGAAAACATTTGCCAATAAATCTAACGATGTAAAGTTCTTGTAATCGCCAAATTTCCATAATTCCATTGTATCCAAATGCTGAACTTCCCATGGCTTTTTACCAAATAATTGCAAAATAGCTGGAATTTCAATTTGATTAATCATCATTCGGCGAGCGATGTACGGAAAATCAAACTCTTTTCCGTTGTGTGCACATAAAATATGATCAGGCTTGAAAAAATTTTCAATCAACATTGAATTAAAATCTTCTAACAATTTCTTTTCGTCGTGACCATAAAAACTTTTGATATGAATAAAAGAATCTTTAACTACAATTCCGACTGAAATGCATACAATTTTTCCAAATTCAGCCATAATTCCAGCACGTTCGTGGTAAAATTCTTCAGGAGAAATTTCATTATTATTGCGTTGATAAGCCGTTTTCTTTTCCCAAAGAGCTTGTGTTCTTTCAGACAAAAGATTCCAATCATCGGTTTGTGGAACCGTTTCGATATCTAAAAATAATATTTTACTGTAAGGAATTCGTTGGATCATTTTCTTTCACTTTTTGATTAATTCGCATTGCTTCGTCTACCAATCGGTAAACATCGCCATCTGCAATTGGATGATTGTTTGGTTGATCATTATGCGTTTTTCCAGTTCGAACAACAACTAATTTTTCTGAAGGAATTACAATGATACGTTGTCCCAAATGTCCTAACATTGCATAAAAAGGCGTTTTGTAATTGTAATCCATCCAAACTGAATAACCATAAATTTGTGGCTCATTTGGTCCGAATGCTTTTTTGTTTGGTAAAACCATTTTCTGAACAAATGCTGAATCTAAAATTTGTTTACCGTACCAATTTCCATCATTCAATAATAATTGTCCAAGTTTGGCAAAATCTCGCGCTGTTGCATTGAAGCAACAATAGGTTTTCTCCATTCCTTTCGGATTATCTTTCGACCATTGCGCATCTAATTCCATACCCATTGGTTGCCAAAATTCTTCTTGAAAATATTGTGATAACGATTTATTTTTCACTGCGCGTTCAATCACAATTCCTAATAATTGCGTGTCACTCGATTGATATTTGAAATGTCCGCCAGGTTGAGAAACAAATTTTCGATCTAACATTTGTTTAACGATATCATCACCATAATACGCTTTAGCAGTAGGATTGAGTGGGAAATAATAATCTTCGTCCCAATCATAACCAGATGTCATCGCAGATAAATCGCCAACGGTACATTCAGCTCCAAATTTATCATCTTTAAATTCAGGAATGAAATCTGTTATTTTTTGATCTAAACCTTTGATATAACCTTGTTCAATCGCTTTTCCCAACATCATTGTTGTGAATGTTTTCGCCATCGAAAAAGAATTGGTAATATCATTTTGCGCATATCCATTAAAATAATATTCGCTCAAAATTTGATTATCTTTTATAATAACTAACCCAGCAGTTCCGAAATCGTTCATCTCCTTTTCGAAATTAGCTGACAACGGAAATTGATTATAATCTAAATGTTGATGCCAAACTCGCGGTGCACCTGCCAAAATTACATTGTTATCAAAATCTTTGTAATCGTTGATATTTGCAGTGCTTTCACCTTTCATATAGGTTAATTTTACGCCACGAAAAATGTAGTCATTCCCTGTTGCATAAAGAATTAGGATTAATACACAAATGATTATGATGAACCATTTTATTATTTTCCAAAGTATTTTCATTTCAAAAATTTAGAATCTTTTACTAAAATAAGCTTTTACTATTAAATAATGTTAAAATTCTATCATTTCGGAATCATATTTGTTGAGTTATTGTGTATCTTTATACAAGAAAATTAAATCTAAAAAATAAATATTATGGCTTTTGAATTAGCAAAATTACCTTATGCATTTGATGCATTAGAACCTCATATTGACGCAAAAACAATGGAAATTCACCATGACAAACACCATGCTGCGTACACAAATAACTTGAATGCTGCTATTGAAGGAACTGATTTAGCAAATGCTACAATCGAAGAAATTTTAGCAAAAGGAACTGACAAACCAGCTGTTCGTAACAATGGTGGTGGTTTCTATAATCACAATTTATTCTGGGAAATTTTAACTCCAGGTGGTGCTAATCAACCAACTGCAGAAGTTGCTGATGCAATTAACGCTGCTTTTGGATCTTTTGAAGCTTTCAAAGATGAGTTTTCTAAAGCTGCTGCAACACGCTTTGGTTCTGGATGGGCTTGGTTAATCGTAAAAGATGGAAAATTAGTTGTAACATCAACTCCAAATCAAGATTCTACTTTGATGCCTGTTGCTGATGTACAAGGATTTCCAGTTTTAGGATTAGATGTTTGGGAACATGCTTATTACTTAAATTACCAAAACCGTCGTCCTGATTATATCGAGGCTTTCTTCTCTGTAATTAACTGGGATAAAGTTGCGGAAAGATTTGCATCTGCAAAATAATAAGGTTTAAAAAAATTAAACAATACAAGACTTGTGTAGAAATACGCAAGTCTTTTTTTATCTTTGGGCTATGGGAGTAATAATTTTAGAAAATATAAAAATATATTCGAATCACGGATGTTTGGATGAAGAAGCGCGCATTGGTTCTGATTATTTGGTTGATTTGGAAGCGCATGCAGACTTTACGAAAGCAACAGAATCGGATGAATTGGTTGATGCTTTGGATTATGTTTCGTTAAATAAAATTGTGAAGGAAGAAGTAGGTATACGTTCAAAACTTTTGGAACATGTTTGTAAAAGAGTGTTAGATCGTATAGGTCAAGAACTTACGAATGTCACGTATGCAAAAGTAAAATTATCAAAGCTGAATCCTCCTATTGGTGGGCATGTAGAAAAAGTGAGTGTTATTTTAGAAAAATCGTATTAAACTTTTTTTTTCTGAAATTATTGCTATATTTGCAATCCAAAACAACGGGAATGGTTCCTTGACCGAGAGGCTAGGTAGCGGTCTGCAAAACCGTCCACAGCGGTTCGAATCCGCTAGGAACCTCATCTAAAAAGTCAATTGTCGGATCAGTATCAAAAGTTG